>JADLGB010000029.1 GCA_020849535.1 Candidatus Hydrogenedentota bacterium | reverse complement strand
GGCCACCTGATCGAACTGAAGAAGACGGTGAAAGGAACACGGTAATCATGGCGTCGGCAAAGGTATACAAGATGGACGGCACCGAGGCCGGTACCCTGGAACTCGACGCGTCCGTGTTCGAGGCGGAACCCAACATGACGCTGGTGCACGACGTGGTGCTGGCGTTGCAGAACGCCAAGCGCCAGGGCAATGCGATGACCAAGAACCGGTCCTTCGTAAGCGGCGGCGGCAAGAAGCCCTACCGCCAGAAGGGCACGGGCAGCGCGCGGCACGGCAGCACGCGCGAGCCGCAGATGCGGGGCGGCGGCATCGTGTGGGGACCCAAGAAGCGCAACTACCGCCAGAACGTGCCCACGTCGTTTCGCCGCCGGGCATTGTGCTGCGTCCTGAGCGATCGGCTTCGCAACGAGAAGCTCTGCGTGCTGGACGCCCTGGAATGCCCTGAGATTAAGACGAAACCCATCGCGGAGATGGTGAAGAAGTTGTCCCCCGATGGAAAGACCACCCTGTTGGTGACCGCGGATTTGAATCGCGGCGTGTTGCTGTCCTCGCGGAACATCGCGCGCATGTCGTTGAGCACGGCGAGCGACTTGAATGCGCTGGACGTGTTGAATTCGGCACGGATCGTGGTGGTCCGCGACGCGGTGGCCAAGCTCGAGGAGCGTCTGAAATGAAAACCGATCCGTTCTACATCATCAAGAAACCGGTGATCACCGAAGAGTCGACGATTCAGACGCACGCGAAGAATCAATACGTGTTCGCGGTGGACCCACGCGCTAACAAGAACCAGATCCGGGATGCCATCGAGCACATGTTCCCGACGGTCAAAGTGCTTTCGGTGAACACGATGAATTACGACGGGAAGACACGGCGCCGCGGCCGCACGACGGGAAAGCGGGCCAATTGGAAGAAAGCGGTTGTGAAGCTGCGTCAGGGCGACGCGATCGACCTGATCGGGTAGGAGTCTCAGGGAATGGGAATCAAGAAATTCAAGCCGGTGACGCCGTCCCAGCGCGGGATGAGCGTATCCGACTTTGCGGAAATCACAAAGGACACCCCCGAGAAGTCCTTGACCGCCCCGATGCGCCGCAAGTCCGGCCGCAACAATCTGGGCCGCGTGACGATGCGGCGGCGCGGCGGCGGCCACAAGCGCCGTTACCGTGTCATCGATTTCCGGCGCGACAAGGACGGGATTCCGGGCAAGATCTCGGCGATCGAGTACGACCCGAACCGCTCCGCGCGCATCGCGTTGGTCGCATATGCGGATGGAGAGAAGCGCTACATTCTGGCGCCCAATGGGCTCGAGGTCGGCATGACGCTGTCGAGTGGACCCGGTGCGGAATTCCAGGTGGGCAACTGCTTGCCCCTGGCGAACATTCCGCTGGGTACCGAGATCCACAACGTGGAGCTGACCCCCGGCAAGGGCGGACAGATCGCGCGTTCGGCGGGAAATAGCTGTCAGCTCCTTGCGAAGGAGGGCGAGCACGCGGCGCTCCGGCTCCCGTCGGGCGAAATGCGGCGCGTGTTCCTGAGCTGCCGCGCGACGATCGGCCACGTCGGCAACGAAGAGCACAGCAACGTGAGCATCGGCAAGGCCGGGCGCACGCGCTGGAAAGGCCGCCGGCCCAAGGTGCGCGGCGTGGCGATGAACCCCGTCGACCACCCGCATGGCGGTGGTGAGGGGCGCACGTCGGGCGGTCGTCACCCGGTCACGCCGTGGGGCGTCTCGACGAAGGGACACAAGACGCGCAAGCTGAAGAAGCGCTCGAATATTTTCATCATCCGCAGGCGGCAGGGCTAAGGGTGCCCGCGGCGGTGCAGGAACTGCGGTATACCGCGTTGTAGATAGGAGAAGAGAACCGTGCCACGTTCAGTAAAGAAAGGCCCGTTCGTCGACGGCCACCTGGCCAAGAAGGTGGACAAGCACATGTCGTCGGGCGACAAGCGGGTAATCCGCACTTGGTCGCGCCGATCGACGGTGACCCCCGACATGGTGGGATTGACGATCGCGGTGCATAACGGCAACAAGTTCCTGCCCGTCTTCATCACCGAGAACATGGTGGGGCACAAGCTGGGCGAATTCGCCCCGACGCGTACCTTCCGGGGTCACGCTGCCACGAAGAAAGGAGCTTGAGCATGCCGGTCGCAATCGCACGAGCCAAGCATCTGCGGGTGTCGCCGCGAAAGCTGCGCCTGGTGGCCGATCTCATCCGCGGGAAGAAAGTGGCGGAAGCCAAGGACATCCTGCGCTTCACCATCAAGGGCGGTTCGCCGATGTTGTCGAAAGTGCTGGCGTCGGCTGTGGCCAACGCGGAGAGCAAGGCACTTGAGAAGCGCGAGCGTATCGACACGGACGAGTTCGTCATCACGAAGGTGCTGGTCAACGACGGCGTCACGATGAAGCGTTTCCGTTCCGCCCCGCGGAGCCGCGCCGTACGCATCCGCAAGCGCATGAGCCACGTGGAAATGACTATTACGAACGAGTAACGGGCCCCGGCTCCCGGCCGCACTGCGCGGTCCAGTGAGGGAGCGGCCACGCGAACTAAGGAGAATATCGGTGGGTCAGAAGGTACATCCCTTGGGGTTTCGGCTGGGTGTGATTCGCACCTGGAGTTCGATCTGGTATGCCGGACGGGACTACGCGAACCTGCTCCATGAGGATTTGAAGCTGCGCGACTATGTCAAGAAGCGCTTGTACAACACCGGTGTGGCGCGCGTGGACATCGAGCGGGCCGGGCGCAAGGCGAAGGTGCACATTTACACGGCGCGGCCGGGCCTCGTGATCGGGCAGCGCGGCCAGGAAGTGGACAAGTTGCGCTACGAACTGGAGAAGCTGACGGGCCGCGAGCTGCTGATCAACATTCACGAGGTGATGAGCCCGGAGATGAACGCGCAGTTGGTGGCCGAGGGTATCGCTTCGCAGTTGGAACGGCGCGTGTCGTTCCGCCGCGCAATGAAGAAATCGATGCAAAGCACCATGCGGCTTGGGGCCAAGGGCATTCGCCTACGCGTGGCGGGCCGCCTGAATGGGGCGGAAATCGCGCGGCAGGAACAGGCCCGCGAGGGGAGCGTTCCCCTGCACACGCTGCGTGCCGACGTGGACTACGGGTTGGCGGTGGCCTACACGACGTACGGGACCATCGGCGTGAAGTGCTGGATCTATCACGGTGACGTGGAGCCGGGCGCGATGGCGCCGGGTCCGGGTGAGGCGCGGGGTATTCAGGGCCGGCGCGATCGCGCCGCGTCCCGCGGGTAATGAGGGAGAGTCAGTAGCATGTTGATGCCGAAACGAGTCAAACACCGCAAGCAGCAGCGCGGCCGCCGGCGCGGCGCGAGCAAGGGCGGTACGAGTGTTGACTTTGGTGAGTACGGATTGAAGGCGGACGCCGTAGGCTGGGTGACCGCACGCCAGATTGAAGCGGCGCGTATCGCGCTGACCCGCCATATCAAGCGCGGCGGGAAGATCTGGATCCGCGTGTTCCCGGACAAGCCGATTACGAAGAAGCCCGCGGAAGTCCGTATGGGCAAGGGTAAGGGCGCTCCGGAAGAGTGGGTCGCGGTGGTAAAGCCGGGCCGGGTGATGTTCGAGATCGAGGGCGTCACGGAAGACTTGGCGCGCGAAGCGGTCCGCCTGGCGGGTCACAAGCTTCCGATTTCCACCAAGTTCGCCAAACGCGTGTAAGCAACGGAGTACGAAGGTGAAAGCGAAGAATCTTCGAGAGCTGTCGGACGACGAACTGACGCTGCAGTTGAAAGAGCGTGGCGATGCATTGCGTCACTTCCATTTCCAGATGGCAACAGGTTCGGTGGACAACACGCGGGGCGCGCGGAAGGCGCGGCGCGACGTGGCGCGGATCAAGACAATCATGCGGGAGCGGGAGCTGGCCGCGAAGAGAGAGGCAAAGTAAGCATGCAGGAACGTGGCCGCAGCAAGGAACGGGTGGGATTGGTGACCAGCGCCGCGATGGACAAGACCATCACGGTGAGTGTGGAACGCGTCGTGCACCATCGCCTTTACAAGAAGGGCGTCAAGCAGACGAAAAAGTTCAAGGCCCATGACAAGGACAACTCCTGCGCCGTGGGCGACATGGTGCGCATCCGCGAGACGCGCCCGCTCAGCAAGACCAAGCGCTGGCGTTTGGTCGAAATCGTCAAGCGTGCAGACTAGCCGGTTAGGGGAAGGTACCCATGATTCAGATTTACTCGAACCTTGAAGTGGCCGACAACACCGGGGCGCGGCGCCTGCGCTGCATCCAGGTCATGGGCGGCACCCGGCGCCGCTACGCGCACGTGGGTGACATTATCACGGCGTCCGTGAAAGAGGCCTTGCCGAACTCGGGCGTGAAGAAGGGCGATGTGGTGAAGGCGGTGGTCGTGCGGACGCGGCAGGATACGCAGCGCCCCGACGGAACGGTCATTCGCTTTGATTCCAACGCGGCGGTGTTAATCAATCCGAACAAGGAGCCGCGCGGCACGCGCATTTTCGGCCCGGTTCCTCGCGAGCTGCGCGAGCGCGGATTCATGCGAATCATCTCGCTGGCGCCGGAAGTGGTATAGGGGAACGAGACGATGCATATCCGTAAAGGCGATACGGTGGTGGTGATCACCGGGAAATACAAGGGACGGCGCGGCCGCGTGCTGCGGGTGATGCCGAAGAATGGCACCCTGTTGGTGGAAGGCGTGCGCATGATGAAGCGTCACACGAAACCGTCGAACCGCAATCAGCAGGGCGGGATCGTGGAGCGCGAAGCCCCGGTCAACCTGTCGAACGTGATGCCGTGGTGCGACAGCGCCGGCAAGCCCTCGAAAATATTGATGAAGCGCCTTGAAGACGGCACCCGCGTGCGGGTGTTCAAGATCAATGGCGAGACCCTGAACGACTAGCAACCGGCCCAGGCCAAAGACCGGTGCGATCCCGTAGCAGCACGAACGTGTAAGCGGGACGCTCCGGCGGGAGAACCAGACCGTGGCGGCGAGACTCAAAGAAGCATACGAAAAGCGAATCCTTCCGGAGATGCGGCAGCAGTTCCAGTACGCGAACGTGATGGAAGTGCCGCGTCTGCAGAAGATCGTGGTGAACATGGGAATTGGTGACGGGCAGTCCGACCCGCGGATGATGGAAAACGCCGTCGTGGAATTGACGGCCATCACGGGGCAGAAGCCGAGCATCCGGAAAGCGAAGAAGTCCATCGCGAACTTCAAGGTGCGCGAGGGGGCGAATATCGGGTGCATGGTCACCTTGCGCGGCCAGCGCATGTACGAGTTCATGGATCGGCTGTTGAGCATCGCGATTCCGCGTATCCGCGACTTCCGCGGGGTTTCGCCGAAGAGCTTCGACAAGTTCGGCAACTACACGCTGGGCCTTCGCGAACAGACGATTTTCCCGGAAGTGAACGTGGACGCGGTGACGAAAGTCCGGGGCATGAATATCACGTTCGTTATCTCGGGCGCGCGCTCGGCGGACGAAAGCCGGGAGTTGTTGCGCAAGTTTGGGATGCCGTTCCGCGCGTAAGGCGCAAGTGAGGGCCCGGCAGGGCCAAGGAGAAGACTGTGGCGAAGAAGTCGATGATTGTGAAGTGCAGCCGCCCGCCGAAGTTCAAGGCACGGGCCTATACGCGGTGCCGCCTGTGCGGTCGGCCACGCAGCTACATGCGCAAGTTCGGTATCTGCCGCATTTGTTTCCGGAAGCTGGCCCTCGAAGGGCTGCTGCCGGGAGTGACCAAGTCGAGCTGGTAAACGGGGCCGTAACGGCCGAGCCAACGAGCAGGATTAAGAGGAAGCAGACCCATGGCCATGAGCGATCCAATCGCGGATTTGTTGACCCGTATACGCAACGGGATCTCGGCGAAGCACGAACGGGTGGACGTGCCCGCGTCGCGCCTGAAGGAACAGATCTGCGCGGTTCTGTTGCAGGAAGGGTATATCGGCGGCTACAAGACCGTCGAAGACGGCAAGCAGAACGTGATTCAAGTCACGTTGAAGTACCTTTCCGACCGCCAACCGGTGGTGAAGGGGATCCGGCGCGTGAGCCGGCCGAGCCTGCGGGTGTACGTGGGCAGCGGTGAGATCCGCCCGGTGCGCAGCGGCTTGGGTATCTCGATATTGAGCACCTCCCAGGGGGTGATGACGGGCAAGCAGGCGCGCGCCAGCAAGGTTGGCGGCGAAGTGCTCTGTGAAATCTGGTAAGCATCGCCAGCGACGAAAGGAACGTAGACCGTGTCAAGAGTAGGGAAACTTCCGGTGGCG
>JADLGB010000028.1 GCA_020849535.1 Candidatus Hydrogenedentota bacterium | reverse complement strand
CGCCGGACCCCGAGGAAAAACCCTAAAGGAGAATTTCTATGGCAGTCGTCACCATGCGGCAACTCCTGGAGGCCGGTATTCACTTCGGCCACCAAACCCGGCGGTGGAATCCCAAAATGGCCCGCTACATCTTCGGGCAGCGCAACGGGATCTACATCATCGACCTGCAGAAGACCCTCCGCCAGCTTCACAAGGCCCATACGTTCGTGCGCGACACCGTGGCGCAGGGCGGAACGGTGCTGTTTGTGGGTACCAAGAAGCAGGCCCAGGAGCCCGTCGCGCGCGAAGCCAAGCGCTGCGGCATGTACTACGTGAACCATCGCTGGCTCGGCGGCACGTTGACCAATTTCGAGACCATCCAGACCAGCGTGCGTAACCTCGTGCGCCTGGAAGAGATGGAAACCGCCGGCACCATGGACAAGTACTCGAAGAAGGAAGCCGCCAAGATGCGCCGGGAACTGGTGAAACTCCGCCGGAACCTGGACGGCATCAAGAGCATGGACGCGCTTCCCCGGGTGATGTTCGTGATCGACGCGAAGAAAGAAGCGATCGCGGTGCGTGAGGCGGAACGCCTGGGCATTACGTGCATCGGCATCGTGGATACCAACGCGGATCCGGACTGCGTGCCGATTCCGATTCCGGGCAACGACGACGCCATCCGCGCGGTGTCGCTGTTCTGTTCGGTCATCGCGAACGCGGTCCAGGACGGCCTGTCGCAGGCGGAGAAGGTCCGTGCCGAGCAGCCGCAGAAGTTTGGCCGGGGCCGCCGCGTGCATGGCACCGGTGGTGAAGAGCAGTTGGGCGCTGAAGAGGCGGCCGCTGAAGGAACCGCGGGTGCGGAACCCGCCGAAGTAGCCGCGGGCGCCGACAGCCCGGCGGAAGGAGAAGAGTAAGTCATGGAGATTACAGCTCAGATTGTAAAAGAGCTGCGCGACGCGACCGGCGCGGGGATGATGGACTGCAAGAAGGCGCTCACCGAGTCCGGCGGCGACTTTGAGAAGGCGGTGACGTGGCTGCGTGAAAAGGGTATCGCCTCGGCGGCCAAGCGTGAAGATCGCGACGCCAAGGAAGGTATGGTCACGTCGTACATCCACACGGGCGGCAAGATCGGGGTGTTGGTGGAAATCAACTGCGAAACCGATTTCGTGGCGCGCGGCGAGAAGTTTCAGCAGTTCTGCAAAGACGTTTGCCTCCAGGTCTGCAGCGCGTATCCGAAGTGGGTGCGCCGCGAGGATGTGCCCGCCGAGGCCCTGGCCGCGGAGAAGGCTATCTACGTGAAGCAGGCCGCCGAGACCGGCAAGCCGGCAAACGTGTGCGAGAAGATTGCCGAAGGCAAGCTCAATAAGTGGTACGAGACCGTCTGTCTCCTGGAGCAGTACTCCGTGAAACAGAACGACCGCACCATCGAGCAGTTGATGAAGGAACTCAGCGGGTTGGTCGGCGAGAAAATCGATGTCCGCCGTTTTGCCCGCTTTCAGTTGGGCGAAGCCCTGTAACCCGATTCCTCCTGCGCGGGGATGTCGAACACTGCGGAAGGGGACTGACCATCGTGGCGGAGCCCGTATACAAACGGATCATGCTGAAACTGAGCGGGGAAGCCCTGGAAGGGGACGGCTCCGAAAGCATCGATTTCGCCACCGTCGGGCGGTTCTGCGACGAGATCGTGGAGATCCGCAGACTTGGCGTCGATGTCGGTTTGGTGGTCGGCGGAGGCAACATTTTCCGCGGCGTGCAGGGTATCGACACGGGTTTGGACCAGCCCACGGGCGATTACATGGGTATGCTGGCGACGGTGATCAACGCCTTGGCGCTGCAGGCCGTGCTCGAGCGCAAGCGCATCGCCACGCGCGTTCTTACAGCCATTGAAATGCGGCCCGTCGCCGAACCCTACATCCGGCGGCGGGCGTTGCGTCATTTGGAGAAAGGCCGGGTCGTCATCTTCGGCGCCGGCACGGGCAATCCCTTCTTTACCACGGACACCGCGGCGGCCCTGCGCGCCAATGAAATCGGCGCGGATATCCTGTTCAAGGCGACCAAGGTGGACGGCGTGTACGACGCCGATCCCGTGAAGAATCCCACGGCGAAGCGGTATGATGAGCTGTCGTTCACGACGGCACTGGCGCAGAACCTGCGCGTCATGGACGCGACGGCCATCTCGTTGTGCCGCGAGAACAAGTTGCCCATCCTTGTGTTCAACCTGAACGATCCGGGGAGTATGATAAAAGCGGTCAGGGGAGAACGTATTGGGACCCTGGTGAAAGGAGACTGAGCCATGGAGCATGCGCTCTGCAAAGATGCACGGGCCAAAATGGAGCGAAGCCTGGAGGCTTTCGAGCACGAGTTGGTTCACATTCGCACGGGGCGTGCCTCGGTCGGCCTGCTGGACACGATCGAGGTCGAGATGTACGGGTCCAAGATGAAGATCAATCAACTGGGCACGGTCGCGGCGCCCGAGGCCCGGCTTCTGACCATCACCCCGTGGGACAAGGCGAGCGTCCACCCCATCGAGAAAGCCATTCTCGCGTCGCCGTTGGAACTGACGCCCTCGAACGATGGCAAGATCATCCGCATCCCGATCCCGCAGTTGACCGAAGACCGGCGCAAGGACTTGGTCAAGCACGTGCACAAACTGGCCGAAGAGGCCCGCGTCTCGGTGCGCAATATCCGGCGCCACCTCGTCGAAGAGGTGAAGAAGGAACAGAAAGAGGGCGATTTGCCCGAAGATGACGCGCACAAGCTGACCACGGAACTGCAACGCATTACCGACGATTACATCGCGAAGATCGATGGTGTCCTGAAGTTGAAGGACGAAGAAATCATGGAGGTCTAGCGGACGTCCCGGTTGAACGTTCATCGGATTCGCCGAACGCCGCAACAGGGGCCGGCCAGGGGGAAACGCCTCGAACCGCGGAACGGCCGGCCGGAGAATCCGCGATTCAGCTTCCTATGAGTATCCCGGCGATAGAAAACAGCGTCAACGGGCGAAACGTCCCGGAACTGCCGAGCCTCGACCTGTCGCGGCTTCCCCGCCATATCGCCATCATCATGGACGGGAACGGGCGCTGGGCGCAGCAGCATGGCGTCACCCGGGCCTCGGGCCACGAGGCCGGCGCGAAGAGCGTTCGCGCCGTGGTGGAGGCCAGTCGTGAATTGGGTATCGGCGTGCTGTCCCTCTACGCGTTTTCCACGGAGAACTGGCGCCGCTCCAAGTTGGAAGTGAGCGCCCTGTTCCGCCTCCTCAGCAAGTACATCGGCATCGAGCTGGAAAGCATCCACAAGGAAAACATCCGCGTCACCGTCATGGGGCGCATAGAAGGGCTGCCCGCGCGTGCGCAGGAGGATCTGCGCCACGCCATGGAGCTGACCGCGGGCAATACGGCCATGGTGTTGAACGTGGCCATCAATTACGGCGCGCGCGCCGAACTGGCCGATGCGGCCCGCAAGATTGCGGTGGCCGTGTGCGAGGGACGCCTCCAGCCGGAGGACGTGGACGAGGCCTGCCTCGCGCGCCACCTGTACGTTCCCAGCCTGCCCGATCCCGATATGCTCATTCGCACCAGCGGCGAGATGCGCCTCAGCAACTTCATGCTGTGGCAACTTTCGTATGCCGAAATCGTGCTGACGCCGACGCTGTGGCCGGACTTCCGCAAACCGGATCTGTATAAGGCCATCGCGGAATTTCAGTCGCGCGCGCGCCGGTTCGGCGGCAGATAAGCCATGGCTCAGCCCAAGAGTGGCGGCTCCGTTCTGCTGCGCACGGTCACCGGCGTCATCGCGCTGTCTCTCTTCATCGTGTTCATGTGGACGCCTTCCCTGCGGCTGGGCTTCGCGCTGTTGGTCAGCCTGCTGACTTTTGTCGGCTTGTACGAACTGTACGCCATCGCGCGGGCTCGCCAGATTTCGCCCGAAACCATCGGAGGCATGCTCGCGGGCACCCTGATTACGCTCAGCGGCTTCTTCAACAGCCCGAACCTGACCCATTTCCTGCTGTACGGCGGCTGCCTCCTGGTGGCGGCGCTGCATGTCGTCCGCGGCCAGTACGCGGTGGCCGGGCTGGCCGGCACCATTTTCGGCCTCGTCTACGTGGGATGGTTCGGCGCGCATCTCGTCCTGCTCCACGGCATAGAACACTTCGGGCCGGGTCTCGTCACCATGCTCTTCGTGGCCGTGATCCTGACCGACACGGCAGCCTTCTTCGTGGGGCGCGCCATCGGCAAGCACAAACTGGCGCCCAAGGCCAGCCCCGGCAAGACCTGGGAAGGGGCCGTGGCGGGTTTCGCCGCGTCGGTCCTGGGCATGGCGGGGTTGTACTTCCTTCAGCGCGAGTTCGCGGGCGACGTTCTGCCGCACTGGGGACTGGGCAAGTACGTCTACGCGGGGGTGGTCCTCTCGATCGCGTCGCAGGTCGGCGATCTGGCGGAATCCTGTCTCAAACGCGACGCCGGCTGGAAGGACTCCGGGGCATTCTTTCCGGGGCACGGCGGCGTGCTCGATCGGTGCGACGGTTTCCTGTTCGCGTCGCCGTTCCTATACTATATGGCGGTACCGCTTTTCGGGAATTGACGCGCATCCCCGCCTCCGTGGCCGGGCCACGCTTCCGCGGGCATACGAATCTCTCTGAATCAGCCAACAAGGATTTTTGTCATGTACGAAGACGAGGCCGTCAAACTGAATGACTACGCGGCGCGCTTGAAAGAGTTGCGCGCGTGTTTGGATGTCGACGGCACGAAACAGGAGATTGCCGAAATCGAGCGGCAGATGTCTGCGTCCAATTTCTGGGACGATCCGGAATCCGCGCAAAAGGTGGTGCAACGCCTGAAAGGGTTGAAGGGGATCGTCGTCGCGCCTGACGCGTTGGACCAGGAAATCGCCGACGCGCTGGTGCTGCTCGAGCTGGCGCAGTCCGAGGCCGACGAGTCGCTGGGCGCGGAACTCGCCGCGCTGGACCGGCAGCTTGGCGAACGCCTGGACCGGCTCGAGATCACGAGCCTGTTCAGCGATCCGCGCGATGGGAACAACGCGATCATCAACATTCACCCCGGCGCCGGCGGCACGGAGTCTTGCGATTGGGCGGAGATGCTGTACCGCATGATCACGCGCTGCTGCGAACGCCACGAGTTCACCGTCGAGGTCATGGATTACCAGGAAGGCGATGAGGCGGGACTCAAGAGCGCGACGATTATCGCAGAAGGGCCTTTCGCCTACGGCAACCTGAAGTCCGAAGCGGGCGTGCACCGGCTCGTGCGGATTTCGCCGTTCGATGCCAACAAACGCCGGCACACGTCCTTCGCCGCGATTGAAGTCGTGCCGCAGGTGGACGACAGCATCAACATCGAGATCAAAGAAGACGAACTGAAGATGGACGTCTTCCGTTCGAGCGGGCCCGGCGGACAGAAGGTCAACAAGACCAGCTCCGCGGTGCGGTTGACGCACCTGCCCACGGGTCTCGTCGTGGCGTGCCAGATCGAACGCTCGCAGCATCGCAATCGCGCGGTTGCCCTGCAGATGCTGAAGGCCAAGTTGTACGACATCGAAATGCAGAAGAAGGAAGCGGAGCGGATCGCCCTGCGGGAAGGCCAGGCGGAGGCGGCCTGGGGCAGCCAAATCCGCAGCTACGTGCTGCACCCGTATCAGCTCATCAAAGATCATCGTACCGACACGGAAACCGGAAATGTGGATCGCGTGCTGGATGGCGATTTGGATTTGTTCATTGCCAGCTTTTTGAAATGGAAACTCGAGAGGAAAGGCCGGAACTAGCGTTATGTCCGAGGAGCATCATTCAACTGAACAGGATCTAAAACGCCACCGCATGGAGAAACTGGCGCGCATACGCGCCCGGGGCGATGAGCCGTTCAAGTACACGTTTACGCGGTCGAGCGGCATTGGCGCGGCACGCGCCGCGTTCGAGGCGGCGGAAGGTGCATGCGCCGATCCCGCGGAGGCCAAGATTCCCGCCACACTCGCGGGGCGCATGGTGTCGTTTCGCGATCACGGGAAGAGCGCGTTCGCCGATATCCGCGACGAGAGCGGCCGCATCCAGGTGTACTTCAATGCGAAGACGCTCGGCGATGAGGCCTTCGCCGCGCTGGCCGATCTCGACCTCGGTGATTTCATTGGCGCTTCGGGCGAAGTGCACCGCACGCGCAAGGGCGAGATCACGCTGTTTGCGGCATCCTACGAACTGCTGACCAAGTCGATGCGCGCGTTGCCGGAGAAGTACCACGGTCTGACGGACGTGGAGACGCGTTACCGCCAGCGTTATCTCGATCTCGTTGCGAATCCCGAAGTGCTCGATACCTTCCGCAAGCGCGTGCAGCTTATCTCGGCGATGCGCTCCTGGCTGACGGAGCGTGGCTTCCTCGAAGTCGAGACGCCGATGCTCCACCCCATCCCCGGCGGGGCGACGGCCCGGCCGTTCATCACGCATCACAACACCTACGACAGCGAGTTGTATTTGCGCATCGCGCCGGAGCTGTATCTGAAGCGCTGCATCGTCGGTGGGTTCGAGAAAGTTTTCGAGATCAACCGGAACTTCCGCAACGAAGGCGTCGACACGCGTCACAATCCCGAATTCACCATGATGGAACTCTATGAGGCCTATCAGGATTACATGGGATTGATGGACGAAACGGAGGAACTGTTCGTCGCGGTGATCGAGGCGGTCACCGGCGGCACGAAGTTCCCGTATCAGGGCGACGTCATTGACGCGACGCGTCCGTGGAAACGCATCAAGCTGTTTGACGCGATTCGCGAGTACGCGGGCATCGATCTTGAATCGACGCGCGACCGCGATGAGGCGGCCGCCCTGGCGAAGAAGGCGGGCGTCGAGGTGGACCCGGCCATGGGGTATGGAAAGATCGTGGACGAAGTCATGAGCGCGCGTGTGGTGCCGCACTTCACGCAGCCCACGTTTCTCTACGATTACCCGATCGAGATTTCGCCCCTGGCGAAGAAGAAGCGCGGCAACCCCGCGTTGACCGAGCGGTTCCAGGCCTTCATCGGCAAGCTGGAGATGTGCAACGCGTTTTCCGAATTGAACGACCCGATCGATCAGCGCGAGCGCTTCATGGACCAGCTCAAACAGCGCGAGCGCGGCGACGAAGAAGCGCAGCATCTCGACGAGGACTTTATTACCGCGCTTGAGGCCGGCATGCCGCCGACGGCGGGACTCGGGATCGGCATCGACCGGCTCGCCATGCTGCTCACGGACTCGGCGTCCATACGCGAAGTAATTCTGTTCCCCTTGCTGCGGCCGCTCTGATGTAGACCGACGGTCCCTGGAAGGAAGACACGACGGATGCGATTTGAAGCCTACGTGGCCCTGCGGTATTTGCGCGGCAAGCGCAAGAGCCGCTTCGTAAGCCTCATCACCTTGATCTCGGTGGCGGGGGTGAGCGTGGGCGTCATGGCGCTGATCGTGGTCATGAGCGTCATGACCGGTTTCGACGAGGAACTCACGGCGTCCATCATGGGCAACAACGCCCACGTCCAAGTCTTCGATCCATTCGGAAACCCCTTGGAGGATCCCGAGGCCGCCATCGCCGAGTTGAAGGAGAACTTTCCGGAAGTGCTCGCGGCAAGCCCGATCATTAGCATCAAGGCCGTGCTGCGCCGCAGCCAGGCAAGCGCCCAGGACTATGAGGCGGGCTTCGTCATTGGTATCGATCCGGAGCGGGAAACCGAGGTCACGCAGCTCGCCGACAACCTCACCGACAAACGCGGGCGCCAGATGGGCGCCGGCGAACTGCCCGGAAAAGACGAGATTGTCCTGGGCTGGGTACTCGCCAACAACATCGGGGTCTACATCGGCGACCAGGTCGCGGTGATTACGCCGAGTGACAGCCCTTCGCCTTTTGGGCGGATTTCCATGCAGGCCAAGTGGCTTACGGTCAGTGGCATCTCGCAGGCGCAGATGCAGGAGTTCGACTCCGTCTACGCCTATGTGACGCTGGAGACCGCGGAGCGCATCCGAGGCCAGAAGGGTGTCGATGCGATCCACTGCACATTGAAGAATCCCATCGAGGCCGACCGTGTCGCAAATGACGTGGAAGAAAAACTGGGCTATGCGGCCACGACGTGGTACGACAGCAACACGTTCTTCTTCGAAGCCTTGAAGCAGGAGAAGGTCGCCATGTTCATCATCCTGATGTTCATCATCCTGGTCGCGGCCTTCAACATCACGAGCACGCTCATCATGGTCGTGATGGAGAAGAAGCGCGATATCGGCATCCTGCGCACGCTCGGTGTCAGCGGGCGCGCCATCATCCAATTGTTCATGATCGAGGGCCTCTACATCGGCATGAGCGGAACGCTCATCGGTCTCATCTGTGGCATGGCGTTTGCCTTCAACCTCAATCCGATTGCCGAGGGGATCGCGGCGATGCTCGGCATTGACCTCTTCAATTCCGTCATCTACCACTTCGACCATATCCCCGTGTCCATCGTGCCACGCGACATCATCGGCATCACGGTGGCCGCGGTGATTCTCACCTTCATCTCGACCCTGTATCCGGCGTGGAGCGCGTCGCGCCTTGACCCGGTGGATGCCCTGCGCTATGAGTAACGGCGAATGCAACGCGATCATCGAGTGCACCGGGCTGGAGAAGACCTTCCACGATGGCAGCCGCGAACTGCGCATCCTCCGAGGCATCGACTTGCGCGCCTGCGAAGGGGAGAGTCTCTCCATCAGCGGGCCGTCCGGCGTGGGCAAGAGCACGCTGCTGCACATTCTCGGGACGCTCGACCGGCCCACGGGCGGCACCGTGCTGTTCCGGGGACGTCCCCTGACGGAGTTGAGCCGCGCGGAGATCAACCGCATCCGGAACCAGGAGATTGGCTTCGTTTTTCAGTTCTACCACCTGCTGCCGGAATTCACCGCGCTCGAGAACGTCATGATGCCAGCCATCAGCATGGGCGCGCGGCGGTCCGAATGCCGTGAACGCGCGGAGGAACTACTCACCAAAGTGGGCCTTGCCGATCGCATGACCCACAAGCCGGGCATGCTCAGCGGCGGCGAGCAGCAACGCGTCGCCATTGGCCGCGCGTTGTTCAACAAACCGAGCGTGGTCCTCGCCGACGAACCGACCGGCAATCTCGACGAGAAGACGGGTGCGGGCATCGTCGATCTGCTCTGGAACCTGAACCGTACGGAGGGGGTGACCCTCGTTATCGTCACCCACGACGACGCCATCGCCCGGGAGGCCCAGCGCTGGGTCTACATCCACGGCGGCAAAGCCGTTGAGCGGAAGTCGTCGGGAACGTCTGCGTAAGCCCCGCCATAACCCGCGCTTCCCCGCGCACGCGCGCATCCCATACTTCCCAGAACGCCCATCCGCCTCCCCAAGGCGCGGTCTGGTGGAGGAGCGCCTCGGGTTTGTGCCATACTATCCTCTTATCCCCAACCAACATATCCTGGTACTGGAACGACTTCATGATCACCTATACATCGTCTATCGAGGGCATCACGGCGCCGAAGCTCGAAGGGTTCTTCGTGGGGTGGCAGACCGCTCCTACGCCCGAGACCCACCTTCGCCTGCTCCAAAACAGCAGCCACGTCGTATTGGCTATCGACAACGCCACCGGCAGGGTCGCCGGGTTCATCACCGCCATGTGCGACCACGTGTTGAGCGCGTCGGTGCCACTGCTTGAAGTCCGGCCGGAGTTTCGCGGACAAGGCATCGGAGGAGAGCTGGTCCGGCGCATGCTGGATGTCATCGGCGAGCTGTACATGGTGGATTTCGTGTGTCATCCCAGCCTTCAACCCTTCTACACGCGGCTGGGCATGCGGCCTTCGACCGGCATGATGCGGCGCAACCCCAAGCGCCAGGGCGGAGCAGAGTAGGCCCCGCGACTCACCCGGGGCGATCCGTCCACTGCGTCCACTGCGTCCACAGGCCCGCGGCGGACCCGAGGGCATTCCTCGTGCCCCCGATTTGTGCTATCTTCCCCACCAGGACCTTCCGGTCAATGGGGAGTCATACGCCATGCTCTATCTCGCCGTCCTCTTCCTGCACGCCGCCCCCGGCTTCCAAACCTTCGATGCGCCTGGCTACGGCACGCCCGCCAGCGGTGTGTGGTACGAGGCGGGTGAGGCGGTCAGTCCCATCCCGTTGGGAGCCTTGGGCACGGGTTTCGTTGAACTGGGATCGGACGGGCGATTTGGCGCCAGCACCGCCGAGAACTCCTGGCTGCATCCCACGCCAGTGGGACCGCGCTCTGGGCTCGAGTTCCTGGTCGGCAGACGCCAAGTGGATCTGCGGGGCAATTCGGATAGCCCCAGCGATGGGATGCGTTTCTGGGGCCATTTCCCCGCGGCGGACCTCGTCTTGGGCGATGCGGTGGCGCCGACGGAGCTGCGGGTCCGCGCCTTCGCCCCGCTGACCCCGCACGACTACGGGCACGCGCAGATGCCGGCCATCCTGTTCCACGTAACCGCGATGAATCGAGGCACGGAGCCTTTGCCGCTCGACTTGCGTCTTCACTGGGATTTGAATACGGTCGCGCCAGACCGTTCGGAGGGCAACGTCGAGGCGGCCATCGGCTGGCGCAAGGAACTGTTGCCACCCGGCGAGGCCTGGGCCGTGGCGCCCATTCTGGTCTTTGCGGACAACCCGGACGATCTGGCCAAAACAGCCGCCACCGCCCACCGCAGTGGAACTCCCCTCCAACAGACCTCAGTAAACGGCGTCAGCGCCTACACCCATGATGGGATTCACGATTTCTATCTGGATGCGGTGGGCGGGTTCAGTTGGGAAGTGTACAAACATGAGTCGTCGGTCTTCCGCGACGCGCCCACGATCGGGCAACTCTTGTGGCAGCTTCAGTACGAGGGCGGCAGGGCGGGCCGCGGTCCGAACCGCCCCTACGGCATTCGCGCAGAATCCTCATCTTTGATCACGGAGGACGGAAAGCTCTCCGTTGACGTGTCCGTGGAGGCAGCGGGGGATAATGCGCTTGCCGTCATCTACACCTTCGTCAATCGGTCCGCGGAAACGGTGCGGGACTTGAGCATGAGCTTCGCGGCGAATGTGGACATCGGAGGTCCGGGGAAGGAGAACCAAGGCGTCGCCAGGTGGGATCCGGCGTTGCGCGGCGTGCGTTTCGAGAGCGGCGCCTCGTCGACCACGGTCGCTTTGGTTGGGAATCCCGACGAGTATCTGGTCAGTACATGGCCGCTCGCGCACGAAGCCCTGGACCACCGCGCCCTGGTTGCCGTGAACGCTTCGCCATCGCCCCAGGACGAGACGCTCACCCCTTCTGGGCGCTTGGGCGCCACGCGCGGCGGCACCTATGCCGTGGGCGCGTCGGGGAGTGGCTGGACCATCGAACCGGATAACACAGCAGATGGCTTGTTGACGGCAGCGGCTCGCAGAGAATTGCAGCCCGGCGAAAGCGGCGATCTCTACTTCGCGCTGGCATGGCATTTCCCCACGTGGCAATCGAGCGACGGGGAGACGTTGCACCACCGGTATGCGAGGGACTTCGCCGATGCAGGTGCGGTCATGGAGAAGGCGTTGCAGGACGCCGGCATCATCGAGCAGTCCATCGCCGGCTGGCAAGCGAAGGTCTACGCTGCGAACGCGCCTTCCGCGCTGAAAGATGCCGTCATCAACAGTCTCTATGTGCTCGCGCGCAATACGTGGTGGATGGACGACGGGCGCTTTTTCCAGAGCGAGTCGTTCACGGGCTGCCCAATCACGGAGACGCTGGTGTGCCGGTTCAACGGCTCCTTTCCGCTCGCGCTGCTCTTCCCGGAGTGCGAGCGCGCGACCATGCGCGAGTTCGCGCGCACCCAGGCGGAATCGGGTCAGATCGCGTTCGGATTCGGAAGCCCTGCCGGAACGCAAACGCCTATGATGCACTTGCAGATCCCCATTGTGTCATCGGAATACGCGCTGCTCGTGTGGCGCAACTATGCGCTGTGGAAAGACGACGCGTATCTGAACGAGGCCTACCCCTCGATGAAGCGCGCCATCCAGTTCGGCATGACGCTGGATACCGATGGCGACGGACTCATCAACGAAGCGCCCGGCAGCGAGACCGGCTTTCCCGCGAACCAGTATTACGACATCTGGCCCTGGTGGGGCACCAGCGCCTACACGGCGAGCATCTGGCTTGCGGCCGTGAAGGCGGGTGTGGCCGCGGCGGAAAAGCAAGGCGATGCGGCCTTCGCGGATGAGTTGAAGAGTTGGTTTGATCGTGGCGCCTCGGCATACAACGACAAGCTGTGGACCGGCTCATACTACCGCCTCTACAGCGGTACTGAAGGCCACGCAGCCAGCGACATCTCGTTGACCAACGCCCTGTGCGGACAATGGTTCGCGTACGCGGCAAATCTCGGCGAGCTGGTTCCGCGCGATCGAATCGACTCGGTGATCGATACCGTCTTGCGGCTCAACGCGAAGGCCACGACACACGGCGCCGTCAACGGCGTGAAGCCGGACGGCACCGTGGACGAATCATTCAAGGATCACTCCGCGGTGATTACCATCGGCGAAGTGTGGAACTTCTGCGCGATGGCCGCCTTCGCGGGACGCCAACCCGACGCGCTGGCCCTGTTTGAAACCAGCTATGGCGGCGTCGCCCTCAACCACCGCACGCCTTGGAACATCCCATGGAGTCTCGACCGCGAGACCGGCGCCATTAAATGGGGGATTCACTATTATTCGAATCCCTGCGTCTGGACCTTGCTGCAGGCGTTGGACCCGAAGGCATACGGAACTCTGGGCCAAGCCGATTAACGGCGGACCATCATCAGATACCCGCGGCTTTCACATTGGCCTTCATCTTTTCCAGGCCGGTGGCAGCCACCTCCGCGGGATCCATCTCCCAGTGCGTGCGGTTGAATAGTTCGAGCGAAAGCGGGCCCGTGTACTTGATCTCGGCCAACTGCTTAAGCACATCGACAAGTGGGAAGATGCCGTCTCCGGGATAGATGCGGTCGGCATCGCCTGCCGTGTTGGGGTCCGCCTCGGGTCCCACATCATTCCAGTGGAAGTCGGCAAAGAACCTGCCTTGGAGATGGCGGACGCCATTGAACCCTGAGCCGCCGCGCCACAAGTGGAAGGTGTCGGCAATGATGCAGGCATCTGGATCGTTGGTGTCGATAGCCATGCCGCTGGCGAAGCCGAGCCGGTTCACGCCCTTGACGAATCCGACGAACTCGAGCGCCGGAATGATGTTGTACTCTTCCTTGCCGATCTTGAGCAGGTCTGCGTAACGCGCGGCGCCCCAGCGGTGTTCAAAGGGGTCGCGGTCCGGAAACGGCAGCGCGGCCACGTGTTTCGATCCAACATCGGCGCACATGCGCATGCGCTCGCGCGAGGTCGGGAGAATTGCGTCCCATTCCTCCTGGGTGGGCGGTATGGTATCCCATAACCCGATGACGTTCGGCACGGAAAGGCCGCGTTCGCGCAGTTCCTGCCCCAGTTCTTTCAGATTGCCGCCGGCCTTCTCGTACTCTTCCAGTTCACGCACCCAAAGCTCGATCCCGTCATAGCCGGTTTCGTCCGCCACGCGAATCTTGTCCTTCAAGGGAGTCGGCCGGATCGTGCTCGCATTCAGCACGAGCGGAAACGGGCTCGCGCCATCCTGATACCGCGCGGGCGCGGCCTCCTGCGCGGAACCGGCCGCGGGAATGCCCGCCGCGGCCAAGCCCGCCGCCCCTGCCTGGAAGAACTGTCTGCGATTGAAAGTCGTCGTGCCCATGCATACCTCTGTTCGTGTTCCGTTCAGGCAAAGGCACAGTCACACGAGGCGTGACTGTGCCACACGCGCTTGCCCAGCCTTAGGCTTTCGCTTTTTGCCTGCTGTCTTCGGTTTATCCCAAAAGATCAAGGAGTTGAAATGACCATCCAGCTAGAGAAGGTCGTGTGGCACAGGCGCCCTCGCCTGTGTCTTCATTCCTCGAATTGCCACCTGATCATCCGCGGAAATCTGCGCGACCTGCGGAGGGCCTACTTCGTTTACTTACGGGTCGGCCGCGCCGTGTAACCTGCGACTTTACATCCTCCGGGTCTTCCGCCAATTAGTGATCGCTACCGTAGAACCACTCGATAGCCTTGGCGATATCGGCGTCCGACGCGACGACGGGGTCCACCCGCCGTCCCGTGCTGAGTTCCATATCTTCAATCGCGATCAGGTCCATCGGATTCGCCATGGCCACGACGACCGTGTCTTCATCAACTCGGACCGGGATGCAGCGATGATGACTGGCCAGACGCCCGCTGACGAGCCGCACCGCGGCCTCGTCCGGGATCTGCTGCTCCAGCCGGGTGAACGGGAGCCTGAGCTGGCACGCCAACACCTGCGCGATGATGTCGCCTTCGGTCAGTCCCATTTCCACCAGGATGGCCCCTAGGCGCCGCTGCGGTTGGTCCTGCTGCTGCAGCAGGGCCTCTTCCAACTGTTCCCTGCTGATCACGCCCGCGTCCACGAGGATGTCGCCCATCCGCCGCCTGCGTCCATCGGTGTCAAAACCCGTCAAGTCGAGATCCGCCGTGCGCTTGTGCGTCTCGTGGGCGCCGTGCGGATGGATGGGCGTGGTGTCCGCACTCTCCTGCGATAGTCCGTGCGGATGGCGCAGCGCGGAGCGCAGCTCGTTCACTTCGCGCCGGAGATCATCGAGGGCGTCATCGTATCCGGCGTGTGGCGCATGGGCCGTCTCGCGCAGGTCCGAGAGTTCGTAGCGTATGGTCTCCAGGGCCTGCCCGAGTTCCTCCCTCGGCGCCCAGCGGCCGCTGGCCTCGCGAAGCTCTTCGAGCGTCTGCTGGATGGAATCCAATTCCTCGCGAGAGACTACCGGCGGCAGAGGCATGCGAAGCGCCTCGCGCAACTCGGCCATCTCCGCATTCAAGCGGGCCAGTTCTTCGGTGGAATCACTTGCGGGCGCTCCACCGCTGTCACTGAATCGCAACTCACTGAGCGTGTTCTCCAGGCGATCGGCTCGTTCACGCTCAACTCCAAGAATCCCTTCAAGCTCCGTCACCCGCGCCGCCGCTTCCCGCGCTTCAGACAGGTCCTGCCGGAGCTGGGACACTTCGTTTCGCAGGGCATCCAGCGTTTCCTGCGCGGGCCCGGAGTCTCCGGCAATGGGCTCGCGCTGGGCAAGTTCGCGTACGCTCGCCAGTTCGCTCTTCAGGGCGTCCACGTCCGCGACGAGCGCCTCGTCACGTGCGGGTTCCGCGGTGTAGGGCCGCTCCGCCAGGACCTGCGCGACCTCGTTCCGCAGGGTGTCCAGCGCTTCGCGCGTCTCGGCGACGGCCAGCTCCACGGCGACGCCGCGATCGGATGCGTCTCTTGCCACGGCGAGACACTCGCGCAGGGCGGATTCCAGCCGCGCGGTTTCTTCGCGCACGAACTCCAGCGTGGCGGCAGCTCGCTCCATCGCGTCGGCTCGCTCAGGGCTCTCGCCAAGGCGGTCTTTCGCCCGCGCGATTTGCAGGGCAACGCCCGCGGACGACGACCGTACCTCGGCACTCCATTCGGCGATGGCCGTTTCGAGCCGCTCGAACACATCTCCGCTTGCTGAACCCATGGTATTCCTCCGTGCCGGTGCACGCCGTCGCGTGGCAATCGTGGCGGCGCGCCGTTGCGAAACCGGGATCGTGACCGTTAACCGCCCAGGCACTCGTGATTGTAAGTGCCTCGGTCGCAACCGTCAAGAGAATACTCGCCAAGGGCGCCGATTGACTGAATCAGGTCAATTACGCGATCTCAGGGAACACAAATGGTTCCCGATAGTTGTCCTTGAGCAGGGCGTTCGCCTCTTCGTCGTTCTTGAACTTCCCGGTTTCGGGGTCGAATTCCAGGCTACGCTTGAGACGGTACGCAATGTTGCCGAGATGGATGTGCACACACGAGCGGAACGCCTCGTCCGGGTTGCCGTGAATGCCGTCCCAGTCCCGATCTTTCACCGACTTGATGAAGTTCTCATACGGCGAGCCGGACTCTGGCAGCTCCGCGTCGGCCGGAACAGGGATCGGGTTGTTCGCATAATCGAAGAATCCCTTGTCCTTTACCCAGTACCCGTCCGTGCCGAAGGCGCTGTTCGAGCAGTTGTCGTCGGAGGCCTCGTTGAAGGAACCCAGGTTGCGGACCTCGAAGCTCAGCATCGTGCCGTCGGCGTAGGTGAATTGGATGGCTTGGGTGTTGGGCGTTTCGCCATCGTCTTGCCACTTGTAGCGCCCGCCGGTGCTGGCCACGCGGACGGGCAGCCCCTTACCTGACGCGGCCCAAGCCGCTACGTCCATCTCGTGCACGCCCTGGTTACCACTCTCGCCGTTGCCAAAATCCCAGAACCAGTGCCAGTTGTAGTGCAGGAACAGACCGCCGGGCTCGTGCGTGGCCTCGCCGCCTTCGCGCCAGAGGAAGGGCCTATCCTTGGCCGGGCCAAGCCATAGGTTGTAGTCGATGTGCGCTGGGGGATCGCCCGGCTTGCCGCGGCCGATATCCATCCGGTTGCCGTTCTTGTATACGTAACCGCGGGAGTGCACGATGGGCCCGATAATCGTGCCTTCCGCCATGAGTTTCATGTCCCGGATGCGCACGGGGTCTGACCGCTGCTGCGTGCCGTGTTGGACGACGCGTTTCCAGGTTCTCGCCGCCTTCACGAGCTGCTCGCCTTCCCAGAAACTGTGCGCAAAGGGCTTCTCGACATACACATCTTTACCTGCCTGGCAGGCCCAGGCCGCCGCGAGCGCGTGCCAGTGGTTGGGCGTGGCGATGCTCACCGCGTGGATGGTGTCGTCCGCGAACGCCTCGCGCATGTCGCGATACATCTTCGGCTTCTTGCCGGTGGCTTCCTCGACCTGGGCGGCGCGTGCCTCCAGCACCTGCTGATCGACATCGCACAGAGCGACGACCTCCGCGTCCGGCACCTTGAGGAAACTCTTGATATGGGTGCCGCCCTGTCCGTGGATGCCGATACAACACACGCCCACGCGATCGTTCGCGCCCCAGGCGGACTGTTGCGCCATGGTCCCCGCCACCAGCATCGCCCCCGCGGACGTCCCCAGGAATGATCTGCGCGTCATGTCCATTGTGAAATCCCCATCGTCGGTTGTGTTGCCCAATGTGACTCGTGAAGGCGACATGCCTTCTCCATCACGACATTCTGACCCCAGGAGCCCTCGCGGCGCAACTGACCCTTCGTCGGGTCCGGCGTCAGTTGGACCGCAGCAGTTCCAGCATGGCG
This sequence comes from Candidatus Hydrogenedentota bacterium, assembly GCA_020849535.1. GTDB lineage: Bacteria > Hydrogenedentota > Hydrogenedentia > Hydrogenedentales > SLHB01 > JAHDWY01. The sequence goes on along the minus strand of JADLGB010000028.1, from coordinate 1,141 downwards.
CGGTCGAGCTGCCGGCCGCGGAATGTTTCGTAGGTCACGTCGGCGCGTTGCGAATCCAGCGGCCCGAACGACCCGCGCAAGTTCCACAGGGCCCAACCCCAGCCCGCTTCGGCCCATAGGCTGAGCACGTCGCGCATCCACGCCAGCACGACCGCGTGCGGCGTGCGGTTGAACGCGCCCCACTCGCCCACGTGGACGCCCACGCCGAGCGCTTCGAGTTCTTTCCAGGGCGCTATGCTTGTCTCGCGAAGACGCTCCTTGTCCCAGGTGGCGTCGCCATAGGTGAACGGCCACGCGGGCGTCTCCCAGGTATCCGCGCCGTTCACCCAGGAGGCTTGATAGTGCGTGAGGCGAAATGGTTCGTAGCCGCGCGTGCTTTGGGCTACGCCCGCCTGGGCTAGACCTTTCACCGGATTGCGGCCCCACTGCAACCCGTCGGAGATGATGAGGCGGTCCGGGTCCGCGGCGCGGATCGCCTCGATGGCTCGCAACGCCACGCGTACGTAGGTTTCCTCGGAGACTTGGGCGGGTTCGTTCACGAGGTCGAAACTCAGAGCGGACGCGGGGATGCCCTTGTACCGCTCCGCGAAGTGCCGCCAATGGAACGCAAACGCCTCCTGAGCCTTCTCGTTCTCCCAGAGCGAGACCGGCTCGGTCGCAATGGCGTTTACCGAGTAGCCCGGCGCACGGTGGAGGTTCAGGCACACATGAACGCCGTACTGACGGCCCAACTCGACAGCCGCATCGATCTCTTTCAGTTCCGCCTCATTGAGTTCGAGCCATGCGGTTTGCGATGCCCAACACCGGTAGTCCATCGGCAGGCGCACGAAGTCAAACCCCCACTCGGCGAGGGTGGCGAAATCTTCCTCGAGGAACGGCCCCTTCTGCTCGGCAACGAATTTCTCGAGCAGATTGAACCCCCGCCACCGAGGCAACCTCGCCGCCGACGGCACGGGCCGCTCCGCCGTTCCTGCGGGCAAGGCGCACGCCGCAGCCACGCCCGCCGCGGCAGATTGAAGGAAACGCCGTCGAGTGACGAAGTGCATCGAGTTGATCCCTCCATTGTGAGATGCAGCGCGTCTCGTCTGAGAAGGCCCCTGTACATAGTATGCAATCACACTGCTCGTGCGCTAGGCGGGTG
>JADLGB010000027.1 GCA_020849535.1 Candidatus Hydrogenedentota bacterium | reverse complement strand
TTCTTCCTGGCCTTGGGCCAGCACACAACACAGAAGGGACAGCGAAAACAAGGCAATCAACTTTCTCATGAGAACACTCCTGAAAATGGTAGAACCAATGGAGTGGACATTATGCCACAGGGAAGGCGGGCGTTGCCTGTGCGGGCAAGGGCAATCGCATTAGAACTGCCCGTTCCGCTACCGCCACAAAGCCCTTCGGGCGTCGCCTCTTTTTGGGAACTACCGCGAGTCAACTGTGATTCAGAGTGAGCTGAGCCAGAGTGAGCTCGCTGTGACTCGGCGGCGTTGAGCCGCCGCAATGGCCTGAAAGGCCTAGATACTCGCAGCCCTGGGTTGGCCCGCCGTTACGGCGGGACTACCCAGGGTCAGCACGTTCCAGATGAATCCCCTGTAAGGGGTGCATAGCTTACGGTTCAATCTCATGAACGGTGTGTTTGGGATTGGGGACTCGACGACTATGCAACCCTTTTAGGGTAGTAAGAATTGGTCTTATACCCTGGGTAGGCCTCCGCGCCGCTTCGGCCAACCCAGGGCTATGAGTACCTGGGCCTTTCAGGCCATAAGAGCATGAGGCGACGTCTTCCTCCAGATTCTGCGGCACTCGGAAAGCTTCTAGGCGCTGCCTGTGTCTTGACAACTCGCCTGACATCTCCCCGTAGAATGTTTGGGTAGTGAGTCCTGAGGCTCGTTGGGACACATGGGTCCACTCCATCCAGGTTCGCCGTTTTGGTGCGATTGCCCTGGTGCGGGCAAAGTCGAGCACGAAGAGCACAGCCACGCCGGGCGTGGCTGTGTTCCCATTCCTCTTCTCATGGAATTTCGATGTCCAAGGTGACCGCCTCGGTGCGCAGGGTCAACTCCTGGGCATGCAGGGGATCCGCCAACGCCTCGGCAAGGGCGGCCGCGCCTTCCGCCATGCCCAGGTTCAACCCGGTCTCCGTGACGGCCACGAAGACGGTGTACGTGCCGGGCTCAACACGCTTGAGTTCAAACGAACCGTCCGCACCAATCTTCCTGATCAACTTCGACAGCGCGAGAACTGCGACACGGTCCTCATCCAGAGCGGCGCCTTCCCGCCCCGCGTCTTCTTTCACCAGGCACACCCACACTGGCCCCTCGGGAAGCTGCCCGCTGACGGTGCCCGCGACATCCACACCCGCGCCAACGCGAATCTCAGTCTCGGTGACTTGCCCATCCACGATCCTGATGGAGTGGTAAAGAGGTTCTTCTTCCATGCCCTCAAGAGAATTGTCCATGACGGAAACAGACAGCGTGTAAGCACCAGCGGGAATCCCTGCAATCTCAAAGCTGCCCTGTTCATCCGTGTTTGCATTCGCGGTAGCTTTCTCGCCGACGAGGTAAACATAGGCGTTCGCAGGCGAATCGTCTGGCCCCGTGATGGCTCCGTGCACGGCACCTCCTCGCGTCAGCGCGATTACGAAACCGCTGACGCCGCGACCTTGCGCGATCTCCACTCCGTGTTGTACGAACGGCGCAAAGTCCCGATACGTGGCGCGAACCGAATAGATTCCGTGCGGCACACTGCCGATTTCAAAAGCGCCGCTGGCATCAGACATGGCCGCGCCGTTGACATAATCGGAATCAAAGTCAATCAGTGTCCCCAATTCGTCTGAACCGCTGAAGGAACGATAGAGTTCCACAGCCGCCCCGGCCATCGGCCGGCCGTCGGGATCTGTAACCTTGCCTGTGAATGATACGGGGTTCTCCAATGCTATCGTGAGGGCACCAGGACCGGCGCCCTGCGCGACATTAAACGTTTGGGACTCGCCCGCGCCTTTCAACATGCTCACGGCCACAATGCTATAGGCGCCGTTATCTACCTGGGCGAACTCGAAGTGTCCCGTCTCGTCGCACACGGATGTCGCTCTCTCAACAAACGGTTCGTAGTAGTCGGTGAAATAGTAGTTTATCGCGCTCAGCCGGGAACGCTCCGGACCTCCCTCCGCGGGAAGTAAGGTCACTTCACAAGACGGCACCGGCTGTCCTTGCGAGTCCACGACCGTGCCCGCCACGCTCGCGGCAGGCCGCAGGCGAAGGGTGACATTGTCGCCGCGATGGACGATTGGCTGCGTGGCGACGCCTTCTTCCGATGTTGCGCGAAGCTCGAACGTGTCTTCCGCAGTCTGGGCCGCCGGATCGGCGATCAGTAGGTCAGCCATTTCATCGAGGGATGATGTTATCCCGGTGAATACGAACGTCCCGTCTTCGGCCGTTACCGCCCAATCGAAGGCCGCGCCACTTGGGGTATGCCATAGCTCCACGTCAACGTCGGGGCGGGGCTCACCATCACTCCCGAGAACGACGCCTGTAAGCTCGGGCTGAGGTTCCTCATCCTCCGCCACTTCTTTCACGACTACGCGAAGGCCGGAAATGTCCTCACCCGCGCGCACTTCCAGCGTCATCGGTGTTGTGCCTCCGTGCAATTGGTACGTGCCGGGAGGCACGTGCGCAATGGTGAAGCTGCCGACTTCCTGGTATTCGGGCCAATACATCCAGCCGCCAGATCGAACGGCCACTCCCTTGGCGACAGCGAGATACAGATTACCTTGTTCGGGGGTGTTGCCCTCGGTATTCACCACCTTGCCGGAGATCTGAGAACCTGTGAGCAGCACCACATTCAGCGACGCGGACGGCGATGCCGGGGAGAGCGTCATGGGCTCGGTGCGTGCGTCGCTGAAATCCTCGTGCTCCACGAGCAGGTGGAATTCCCGATCGAAACGTATCGCGCGCACTTCAAAGGTCCCATCCACTTCGCTGGAACCGTAGGCATAATCACTGTATATCCACGAAATCGGTGAGGCGGGCTCGGGCTCAAACACGGCGGTAACGGATGCCTCGAAGACCGGATTCCCTCTGCTATCGCGGACGGTACCGGTCACTGTCCCTGCCGGGGTCAGGAGGATATCGACTCCGGCGACATGTTCGCCTTCGCGCACGTTCAAGATCGGGCAGTTCTGCTCGTCCACAATGTACCCAGCCGCTTCGGCGTCCGCACTCAGTTGGTAGTTGCCGGGAGGGAGGCCCACCACCGAGTAGGAGCCATCTTCTTCGGATGCCAGCTCGTCGTAAGGACCGCCCCAGCCGAAGCCCGGCACGTCATCCCAGGAGCGGACATCTTCCATATAGATGAGGACGCCGCCCACGCCCTTGCCCTGCTCATCCACGACGCGGCCGGACAAGGTGGCCTCGGGAACCAGCCGGAAATCGAGCCGTTTCTCCGTCAGTTCGGGGTCGTAGAAATCGAATTGTGCGCTGGCGAAACCCTGGGCCGTGCATAGCAGGGTGGCTCCCTCCGAGGACGCCGTGAGTTCGTACGCACCCGAGTCGTCGGTCTTCACCTCGAGCGTATCCTCGCTGAAGGCCTCCATGACCGCCTTGATACCGGTGACGATCGAGGAGACTTCTTCGCCGGTGTCTTCCGGGGACTCTTCCTCATAGCCGCCGTCGGGACTCAGGATGGTGGCGCCGGCCACAGGCGCACCCGTCGCCGCGACGGTGACTGTGCCGTAGATCCGCACGGGGTGCGCCTCTGGTTCGTCCTCATCAGCGCTGCCCTCATCGTTGACATCGTTAGATGAAAGATCGGTGTCAGATAGCCCTTCAGTGCCGGGAGTTGGGGACGCGGAAAGGGGCGACGAGCCCGCGCGAAGCCCGCCGTGCCGCTGCGAATCGCGGGTGGCCATGTACAGGGCTACACCCGCGCCCACGGCCAACACCACGACCAAGGCCACTACCACCAAGGCTATCAACGTCTGACGCATACTCAGGACCCTCTTGCATGAAGCATATGCCTGCAAGTGTAGCAGCAATGGGGTCGGGTCTCCCAGTGAAGCCAAACCCGCAGAAGAATACGGGTCCGCAGATTGCGCAGATGTACGCAGATGAGGAAGGAAATCAACCAGGACACAGGCGAGGGCGCCTATGCCACACGCGCTTGCCAAACCTAGATGCTTGTGTTTGTCCCCGACGTCCCAGGGCTAGCCAAACGCGTTGACGGAAAGTCGAACGCATATGCGTGAAAAAGGACTTGTGACCTAGCCGCCCCCGGCTGTGCTCTTCGAGGCTGACAATCGCTTCGAGAGCTACTGAAAGAGCAGTTCGAACTGCTTTGTGTAGCGCTTCGCGACTTCGGGTGCGTGCAGGATCAGCGCATTTTCGTCGTTGTCCTTTTCCGCGGCCTTGCTGAAGTTGTAGCTGCCGGTGATGACTGTCTCGCCGTCGATAACGATGACCTTGTTGTGCATGGCGCTGCTGTTGCGGTCCATCACGACCTGCGCGCCTTGCCGCGCCAGGAAATCGTCATCGCTGTACTGCGAACTCGCGTTGCGCGTCTCAAACAGGGCCCGCACCTTGACGCCTTTGTCCATCCGCCTGGCGAGCGCCTCCGCGATGTCGTCGGCCGTGAACGAGAACGCCATGACATCCACATTCCGGTCCGCCGCGTCGATCTCGCACACGATTTCTTTCTGGACCTTGTCTTCCGGCGCGAAGTAGCACTCGATGGAAATGCCGTCGACGACCACGACCGGGTACGTCGTGCCCCTGGGCGAGCGCGGCCCGAACTTGCCGTCCGCGAACATCTCGCCGAATTCGGCGGAGTAGTTCGCCGCCAGTTCCTGGGATGCGATCATCAACGCGTTGTTGTCGTTGTGGAACAGGCAGTTCTGCGTCACGTTCGTGGACCCCGTCCACACGCGTTCGCCGTCCGCGACGCAGAATTTGTTGTGCATGAAAGCGTTTCGCTTGTCGAAGACGACCGGAATGCCCGCGTCCATGCACAATTGCACCGCTTCACGCGCGGCATAGTCCGAATCCGAGACGATCTTCACCGCGACTCCGGCCCGGTGCTGGGCGATGAGCACCTTGGCGGCTTGGTTCCATTGGAGGTCGTAGAACGCGCAGAACAGCGACTTCTTTGCCCCCTGAAGAAACGCCAGCAGGGCGTCGTCCACGCCGCCCGGAACATTCATAGACGCCGGCGCGAAGTAGACGGCGATGTGAGGTGTCACTGTGCCTTCGCGAGACCCGCTCGAGTTGCTGCTTGTGCGCGTGAACAAACGGGCCGCGCGTTCCGATAAACCGTGCCGGACGTTGGCCGCGGTTTCCTTGAGACGCTGAGGCACAGTAAGGCCCGCCCGGCCACTGCCGAGCAACCCGTACGCCACTAATGCGAATGCCAGCACCAGGGCCAGTACCAGCAGTCTGCGGCGTCTCTTCACTTTCTTGCGTCTACGTCCGAACACAGCGCCGCATTATGCCCAAACACCTCGCCTAACCCAAACGCCTCGGGTGCACTGGGAGCGCCGGCAAGGATGCCGGCGCTCCTGGCAGTACCTCTTCCAACTTCCAAGGAGTTGGGGTTCGGTGCAGGGGTGCTTGGCTGTTATCTCACGTTTTCGTTGCGTGCGGCATCTTGAGGGTGAAACGCAGCCGCGATGTGCGCCACACTGAGGAGTCAGAAAGGATGCCCATGACCGACAGCGAACTCGTCTCCGCGATCCTGCAAGGCCAGACCACGCAGTTTGAGAAACTCGTGGACCGCTATCTGCCAATGGTGCGGGGCCTCTGTGCCTCGCGGTTCCGTGACCCGGCCACGGTGGATGACCTGACGCAGGAGGCATTGATTGCAGGGTATCGCAATTTAAACCGATTGAGGAACCCGGCCCGATTTGCTCCCTGGCTCGCCCGGATTGCGCGCAACGCGTGCGTCGAACACCTGCGGAGCACCTCGCGCCGCACTTCGGCCATCGACCGTGCCGCCGCAGAGGTGGAGGCCGCTCCCGCCACGCCGGACGAGATCGCCCAGCGCAAGGAACTCTACGCCTGGGTCCATCGCGCTATCGGCACGCTGCCCGACAAGACGCGCGAGGTGATGGTGCTCCACTACATGGAAGGATTGTCCACGGTCGAGATTGCCGCGCAGACGGGCATCCGCGAAGCCGCCGTGCGCAAGCGTCTGCAGTATGGCCGCCAGCTTGTGGGCGAGGCCCTTTGGAAGGAGCTTGAACCGCACCGCGCAATGGCACGACCCGAGACGGAGAATGCCAAACGGCGCGTGCTGAAAGCCCTGCCCCTGGCAGCCGCGCCGTGGCTGGTGAATGGAGGAAATGCCGCCGCAGCGACGGGGATTACGGGGCTGCTGGGTTCAAGCGCCACGTTGAAACTGGGCCTTACGGCGTGCATCGCCGCGCTGGGACTCGCCGTGATCTATGCGTTGATGAGACCGCCCGGCGCTGCAAACGAAGTAGCGGTTTCGTCGCAAAGCGCCGGCGTCAGCAACTCCAATATCAATGCCACAGACTCCCCACCAGTATCCGAAGCGCCTTCGCGTTCCGAGGCGCCAGCAAGTCCTTCTTCTGAACGCGCCACCGGTTCATTGACCGTTCAGGTCAATTTCAAGGATACACAGCCGGCTCCGGTTGAACGCACCAATACCGGCGTTGCCGCGCGGACGAATGCCTTTCAACCACCCCGCGATTCCGGACAACCCGTGCCAGAGGCCCTCGTGCGGATCATTCCTCTCACGTTTGACAGTGACGGACTATTGCGCGCTCTCGAACGCGCGGGGATCGAGACTGGTATGCGAGACCGTGTCGTTCAGTGCATTCGCTCGATATTTGAGCAGAAGATGGCCTTTTCCCAGGCCGTATCCCAGGAAGAGGCGCGGGCCCGCATGGAGCAGTCCCTCGTGGACGCGGGACTGACCCAGGCCGATTTCACGCAGGTCATGGACAAGTTACAGACCGTATTGGCCGAGGAGAGCGGCGGGGGGATGGATATCTTCCTCAAGCCGGGTCCCGCTTCACATTGGCATGAGGCCCCCGTTGACGCCACCGGCTGCGTACATTTCACGCAACTTCCGGCTGGTCACTATCTGGCCGTGGCGCGCGATCCGCAGGCTGGAAAGGATTGGCCACCGGACATGGGGAGCAGCCTGCAGGCCTTGGATGGCAACGGGATGTCGTTCGGGGAAGCGGGCGTCTCAGAGGGCAAGGACATAGTCGTCACCGTGATCCTGGACGATGCCCGCAGCGCGCTCCGAGGTTTTGTCATCGACGCGGCAACTGGGGAAGCGATTCCCAAGGCCCGCGTCCTTGTAGCCTCGGTAGAGTTGCCGGGTTTAGAGGACAGCGCCGTCTGCAACGATGAAGGAGGTTACTGGGTCTTGCCCAGACGGGTTGGGTACGGCACGCTGCATGTCCGCGTCGAAGCCGACAACTATCAGCCCGCCGAGTTCAATGAAGAGCGAGCGTTGGCCGAAACCCTCGAACAGCGCGTGGTCGCGCTGACTCCAAAAGCGAACATTTGCGGGAAGGTTTTGACCTTTGACGGAAAACCAGCGGCGGAGGTGCGGATTGTGCGCTGGAGTGGCGATTCGGGCGAGACGGCGGCTACTTCTCGCGAAGACGGCACCTACTGTCTCGGGCACGACGGTGGTCGAATAGCACTTTCTGCGTCCGTTGGTCCCTTGAATTCCGAGCGAATCACGCTGGACCTGGCTCCTGATGAAGCGGGAACGGCTGATTTTGTACTTCCACCGGCGGGTTCTATAGTCGTGCGCGTATCGACGGCCTCAGGTGTACCCGTGACCGCCTTGGACAATGTGAGTCTATTCGATCGCGAGACGGGCAGGCGTGAGTATCAGTACCTTGATCTGTCGTCAGAGAGCGGGGAGTACCTCTTCCAGCACATCCGGCCAGGTGACTACACCGCCGACTCAATGGTCAAAGGCCTAGAGGCCATGGTAATTGATACCATACCGGTTGAAGCGGGACGAACAAGCGGGCCGTTGTACGTCAGCTTGAATGCGGCCCGGATCGACCTATCTGTGCGTGTCCAGGACCGCGATGGGGCGCCCCGGCCTCGCTACTTTTTCTGGTTGCAACGCGTGGTGGTATTGCAGGCTGACCTGGATGACGACGGCCACTACATGCTCGATCAGATCGGCAATGTCCGCACTGATGGGGAGGGGGAGTATGCTTTCTCCGGTCTTGTGCCCGGCCTCTACGAGGTGCAGATCATGAACGGCAAGGCCCGCGTGCAAGTGCCCCACGCCGGAGTATTGGTGGTACAGGAGGAAGAGCCGCAAGAAGCGTTTTCGTCGCCCACACTGCATCTCGGAGTCGCCCCCTACCGCGTCGTGAAAGGCGAGCGCGTGCCGGTTCACGAAGGACAATCCGAAACCTTTTTTGTCCCGCTGGCATTGGCTGACGCGCATGAACTGGACATGCACGCTATGGACGGCGCCCTCATCACAGAGCCGGGCACCTATTGTGCTTTCTACATCAAGCCTGGCGAAACGACCGCTATCAAGCGCGTAGAGATCACGTCCTCCGACTTCGAGCGATACGCGAACAAGCAGTTGTTGATAGAGGTTGAAGTGGGAAAGGGCGGCGGCATTGAAGGCTCCGTCGTGCATGCGGATGGTTCGCCGTGGCCTGGCCGCGAAATCAGGGTATTGCCCCTCGAAGTGTGGGACCTGGTTGAGTCCGGGGAGATTGCCGCTACGCATTTGCGACACATTGCCACCACGCTCGCGCGCAGCGTGCAGAGCGACGACGCCGGGCGGTTCAAACTTGACTTGCTACCAGCAGGACCCTATGCCGTGGGCGTTTCTGAAGAGGCAATGGCTGGCCCTATCGAGGTTGTCCAGGGGCAAGTCACCGGGCCCGTGGTCATTGTGGACTCGGACGGATCGGACTGATCGGACCGATCGGACGGATCCGTCCGATTGGAGAGCTACACCACATTCTCGTCCGCGACGAAGTTCACGCGGCCGAACCTCCGGTGGGATGAAGCACGTCGCTGCGCAAAACTGCGGCAGCATAATTGAGGGCCGACTGGATGCCATCACGCGTGAGACGCGGATGGGCGGCTAGGAGGTCTTCAATCGATTCTCCCGCGCCTAATCGTTCGAGGATGTGCTCGACCGTTATCCGAGTTCCGCTGACGACGGGCTTTCCCAGCATAACGTTGGGATCAGTGATGATCTGCTGGTCCATGAATGACGCCTCCATTGATTCAAGGCTAGCACGAAGTGGTAGTCCGCGCAACCACCGGCGTTCGGGTTATGCGCCACGCTGGAAAAGCGCCCTCGATCCGAATACCATGTCGCCATGTTTGCTTTTCTTCGGGGAACCGTGGCGCGCAAGGGCGCCACGCACATCGAACTCGACGTCAACGGCGTGGGGTATTTCGTCTTTGTGCCGGACCGGGTGCACCGGAAGCTGGTAACGGACGCAACCGCGACGCTGCTGACGTACTGCCACATTCGCGAAGATGTGTTCAGCATTTTCGGCTTTCTGCGCGAGGACGACAAGGCGCTGTTCACGACCCTCCTCAGCATCTCGGGTGTGGGTCCCAAGGTGGCCCTGTCGGTGCTGTCCGCGATGAGCGTGCAGGACTTTGGCCGGGCGGTGTTGGAGAATGATCTGAACGCGTTTACCAAGGTCAGCGGCATCGGCAAGAAAGGCGCGCAGCGCATCATCCTCGAGATGAAGGCCAAGCTCAAGCAGGATGCCGATCTCAACGCCATCCTGGGCGAGCCTGAAGAAGCGACCCCGGACAGCGATGATGTCATCGCCGCGCTATGTTCCCTGGGGTGCACTCTGGGCGAGGCGAAGAAGGCGGCCACCGCGGCGCGCAAGAAACTAGGCGAAGGCGCCCGAGATGAGGACCTCGTCCGCGCCGCGCTGCAGTCGATGGCGAAGGTGTAAGGCATGGCGAACGAGGAAGTGTTGGATGGACGCCCTAGCGGCGAGGATCGCGAGTACGACGAGCGCATCCGGCCCGAGCGTCTCGACGATTTCCCCGGCCAGGAGGCCATCAAGGAGAAGCTCCGCATCTCCATCGCCGCCGCCAAGGCCCGCCGCGAACCCCTTGACCACATGCTGCTCTCCGGCCCTCCGGGTCTAGGCAAGACGACCCTCGCGCGCATCCTCGCCGCAGAAATGCAGGTGGACATCAAGTCAACCTCAGGGCCGGTCATCGAACGTCAGGCGGACCTGAGCGCCATCCTCACCAGCCTGGAAGAGTTCGATGTGCTCTTCATCGATGAGATCCACCGGCTCAACCACGCCGTGGAGGAAACTCTTTACTCCGCGATGGAGGATTTCGAGGTCGATATCATGCTGGGCAAGGGGCCGACGGCCCGGTCCATGAAGATCGGCCTGCGCCCCTTTACCCTCATCGGCGCCACCACGCGGTCCGGGCTGCTCACGCCGCCGCTGCGCGCCCGTTTTGGCGACACCTGCCGGTTCGAGTTCTACACGCCAGAAGAGTTGGAAGCCATCGTGACGCGGTCCGCACGCATCCTGGGGGTGGAAATCGACCCGGAAGGCGCTCTGGAGATCGCCGCCCGGTCCAGGGGGACAGCCCGCGTCGCCAACCGGCTCCTGCGGCGGGTGCGCGACTACGCGCAAGTCAAAGGAGACGGGACAATTACGCGCGAGCTGGCCGACGCCGCGCTGAAGCTGCACCGCATCGACGATCTAGGGCTGGACGACATGGATAAGTCCATACTGCACACCGTGATACAGAAATTTGCGGGCGGGCCGGTCGGCCTCTCCTCGCTGGCGGTGGCGGTCGGGGAAGAGGCCCAGACGCTCGAAGAGGTTCACGAGCCCTTCCTCATCCAAATCGGCTTCCTCAAGCGGACCCCGCAAGGCCGTGTCGCTACGCCACTTGCCTATAAGCACTTCGGACTGGCCCTCCCGCGTGACCCGCAATCGCAACTCTTCTGAATATACCTTTCGGAATTCCGTCTGATCGGATGCGCATACTTCACGTCATGTGTATAAAAGTTGCGCTCAATCCACAGTAGGCGGAACTTCCAAAAGGCAGGCGGTGTATTACCCAATAGAAAAGAAGTATCCGGTGAACCTTTTTAGTTTCTCCGGTGTCTTATTAGTTGAAGGTCAGGAACTCAAGGGAACCAACACGGGGCCGCGAGGGATTAATCAGTGAGAGTCTGTATCCCTGCACGGCACGAATTCAGGATTGATTGGATCGGGGCTTCCGGCGAATCAGTCGGAGGAAAGATGATGAACACGCAAGCTCGGCAAGAAGACGCAAGAAGGCACAAACGCCACAAGGTGGGCGTGTATGCGTGGCTGGAATTCTGC
>JADLGB010000026.1 GCA_020849535.1 Candidatus Hydrogenedentota bacterium | reverse complement strand
GATTGGCAAACCGCAGGTGGGACAGACGATGTCATGCGTTTGGTCGATTGCCTCGAGCGAGCAGATCTCGCATGGTGCGCAATCGGCGGCGTGGCTGTCAATCATTGGGCGGCTGAAGCCATGGTCACGCAAGATGTTGATATTGTTGTTGCTGCTGAATCAGTGGGGCTTGCAACGAAACTTCTCGAGGAAGCCGGATTCAAATCGGAGAAGTTTGCATGGTCGATTAATTTTCGAGGCCGTTCAAAGATCACCATTCAATTGAGCACGGAGGATTTCTACAAAGATTTCCCGAGTCGATCCGTTCCGGCTGACATACATGGAATCCTTATGCGGGTTGCGTCTCTGGAAGACACCGCGAGAGGAAAGATCAAAGCGTGGCGGGATTCGGAAAGAAGGCAAAGCAAGAAACTCAAAGACCTTGGCGACATCGCCCGTTTGGTAGAGAGTCACCCTCACCTCTGGGAAATGCTTGATCCAGAACTGAAAGAGATCATAGAGAAGCAATGATTTCGGATATAGGGCCGAACAAGCACCTACACCAGACCGCATAAAAACCGCGGCTAGCGTGGCGCTCCGTTCGGCGAGAGAGCCATGAAGAAGGATCCCCATCCCGTGCAGGCCAAGACGGCCCCCGTCATCAGGGCGCTCTCTGAGTTGTCAGAGGTGAGAGGAATCGTGTGTTACGGTTCCTATGCTCTGGGGACTTTCGATCAATATTCGGACATCGATCTTTATACATTCTGTCAGCCAGAGATCGTTCCGGCGGCGGCACGGAAAGAGGCCCTCCAGAAGATCGAAGGCATCAGTGACGTGCAGGTGGACCACGCGGAATTCGGTTGGGAGAACCAATGGTGCCCCCACGGGGATCGATTCCGGCTGCACGACATTTTCTTTGACATCACGTTCAATACGGTGGACTGGATACGGACTGTTGTCCGTAAAGTGACAGGGGAAAGCGCGACCTCGATTCCGGAGCTGAGGTTTCGTCCATACACAATGCTCGGGTTATTTGAGAACTCCATCACCCTCTACGATCCCGATGCAACTCTCGAGGAAATTAAGACCGCTCTTCATCCCTACCCACGGGGACTTAAGAAATCGCTCATTGAGCAAAGCCTTTCCACTGTCAAGGGGTCTCTCCAAGATCTACGCGACTACGTCAAGCGGGGCGTCGGCAACACGTCATTTCACTTCCACCTCGAACAGATCATTGATTCGTTGGGCGTTCTGCTTTTCGCGCTGAACGAGCGATATGATCCAGCCACAAAACGGGTTGAGGAAGTCTTTTGCGGTCTACGGATAGTTCCCCGTGACTTCATGGAACGCTATTGCGCAGTTCTGCAAATCCCGCTCACCGAGGGAGGGAGGAGCCAAGTAGTCGAGGAACTCGGCACGCTCGTCCAGGAAATAGAAAGCCTTTCAAAGGAGCAGGCTGAACCGCCGGATGGACCATGACCCGGAGAATTGCCTCCGCTCTGCTATGGCAGTTTCCCGGCAGGTTACCCGGCACGTTAGACGCCGAGGAGACCTCATGACGGTCAAGCGAATGGACAACGTCGGCATCGTGGTAGAAGACATCGATACCGCCATCGAGTTCTTCACCGAACTTGGCCTCCAGCTCGAGGGGCGCGCCCCAATCGAAGGAGACTGGGCGGATGGCGTCACTGGATTGCGCGACATGCGCGTCGAGATTGCCATGATGCGTACGCCAGACGGTCACAGCCGGCTCGAGTTGTCCCGCTTCCTCGCGCCGCCCGTGGCTGCCGATCACCGCAACGCCCCGGTGAACGCGCTCGGTTACCTACGCGTCATGTTCACCGTGGAGGACATCGACGATACGCTCGCCCGGCTCGGCAAACGCGGCGCGGAACTCGTTGGCGAAGTGGTCCAGTACAAAGACGCGTATCGGCTCTGCTACATCCGCGGCCCCGAAGGAATTCTCATCGGGCTCGCCCAAGAACTCGGTCAGCGACTTCCCGATGAGCACACGGAGAAGCGGCGCACCGCCACTTCAATCCTCCAAATCCTGTTATCCTGTCAATAAGGCATTCATTCTGAAAGCCGGACGAACGCCATCCCTGCCGTGATCCCCGCGCCTCGCCAAGCGCGCTACTCTTCCACTCTCAGCAGCAGGATCGTGGCGTCATCGGACGGCGTGTGGCTGCCGAGATAGTTGTCCAGCGCCTCGTGGTGTGCCGTCAGGAGGTCCCGGAGTGGGAGGGAGGCGTGGTCCACCAGCACCTGCAGCACGCGCTCTTCGGAGTATTGCTTCAACTCCGCGTTAACCGCCTCCGTGACCCCATCGGAATAGAGCAGCAGCGTTGAGCGCGAGCGCAGCGGAATCGTGATCGTCTCGAACTCCGTGTCCACCGAGACGCCAAGCGGCATTCCCTTCGTGCTCGAGACCCGCATGGGCTCACTTGCCGCATCGGACACGAACAGCGGAGGGCAATGGCCCGCCAGCGAAATGTGCAGGGCGGACGCCTTCGTGTCCACCACCACCAGCGCCGCGGTCACGAAATGCCCGTCCCGCTTGAACTGCTGACACAAGGCCCGGTTCGCCTTGTCGAGGATCTCTCCCGGCTCGCCATCATTCCCCGACAGGGACTGCACGGTGCTCAGGCAGCGCGCCGCCAGCAGCGCTGCGGTCATGCCCTTGCCTGTCGCGTCGCCGATGAGCACAGCCGTCTTCCCCGGTCCCAGCTCCCAGTAGTCATAGAAGTCGCCACCGACTTCCTTCGCCTGGCGGTTCCACCCTGTCAACCGCAGCCGCCCATACTCCCGCACGCCCGGCTCCGGCAGCAGCGATTGCTGAAGGCTTGCCGCCACCCGCAGCTCCGTCTCCAACTGCTCCCGGCGCCGCGTTTCCTCCTGCTGCGCTGCGATGTGCTCTTCCAACGAACGCGCCATCGTGTTCAGGACCTGCCCCAGCACGCGGGTTTCCGTGGGGCCGTACTCAGGTGCTTTGGCCATCAACTCTCCGCGTCCGTACTGCTCGGCAATTTCCACCACATCGTGCAGCGGCTTCGTGATCGACCGGCTCAAGAAGAGGCTCGCGAACGCGGCGCCCGCCGCGATACACAGCGCGATGAAGGTGAGCAGCAACGCATTCGACCGGACCAGATTCCGCACGGTGGCGGTCCGCAGTTGAATGAGCGATCCCTTTAGCGGAGACTGGTCCGCGGTCTCGAAACGGATCATGACAGACACGGAGCCACGCCTGTGAATCACGAGCGGCTCATTGTCGCCTTGCGCCTGCAGTTCGTTCCAGAGTGCGAGGATGCCCTCGTCGTCCAGAAGGGTCTCATCGTCCGGATACTCCACGGCCTTGACGACACGGTCCCCCTCGAAGATAACGGCCACCTGCGCCGCATCGATGATCGTCGCGAACTGTTCCAAATCCTGGACGATTTGGCGGCGAAAACCCGAGGGCGGTGTGGACTCATCCCCGTCGGGCCGCAGGGGAGGGCGGCCCTGCCCATTGCGCCGCATGGCACCTCCCGGTCGCAAGCTGTCTTCGCCTGCGCGCGGGGGCGGCGGTTCCTCCAAGAACCGCGAGATGGCCTCGTGCCGCTGATCGAACGCAGCGCCCACCAGCAGGGCGTATGCTTTACCGGCTTCGATGGCCTGCTGCCGCATCAGCCCCACGGATGAGAAGATGAGCGCCCCGCCCAGCACCGCCGCCACGATCAGCGCGAACGCGCTCGTGACAAGCGCCACCCGCACGGCAAACCGTTTCATCGCTGGAATGCCCCCTTCCCGGCCCCGGCGCCCGCCACATGCGGCGCGCATGCCGGACTCCGACTTTCGCGTCCCCATGGTAGGCAACCCATGGCACGGATGTCACCTTCGCCCCGCGCGCGGTCTCACGCTCGCGTGTGGTACCATTCGCCGGAACCGTGGGTCCTTGGGACTTAGGGCCTGCGCGGCAAGGTGCTGGAGGTCCCGATTACCTCCCGCGAAATGTCCTATGATGACCGCGCCCAGTTCGCACAAGGAAGAAAAGCCCTTCATGATTGGAATCATTGTGAATGGAGTCTGGCAGCCCGGCATTGGTGACCCCACTTTCATGGGGTGGGCCATCACGATTGGCTATCTCGCCAGTGCCGTGTCTTGCGCCGCCGTCGCGATCCGCGACGCCCTGCGGCAGCCACGCCCGGCCACGCGGCACACGTGGCGATTCTGGGTCATCCTTTCGGCAATGCTGCTCCTGCTTGGCCTCAATAAGCAGCTCGACCTGCAAACCTGGCTCTGGCTCGCGGGCAGGAGTATCGCCCGCGAACAGGGTTGGTACGAGCAGCGGCGCTGGGTCCAGGTTGCGTTTACGGCCGGAATCGCAATCTCAGGAATTGTGCTCCTCGCGGCCCTGTTCAAGTTCAGCTATCTTGGGCACGGCAGATACCTCGTCGCCCTCACAGGCGTCACCTTCCTGGTCTGCTTTATCGTGATCCGCACCATCTCCATCGAGAACGTGGATCGCTTCCTGGGCATCCCCGTAGGGCCAATGAACGTGAATCGCCTCTTGGAGGCAGCGGGTATCGTTCTGGTTCTGGCCGCTTCGCTCTATGCAAATGCCCGGCGGTCGAATGGGACTGACCCCGCCTTTCGCGAAGGTGCTGCGCGCCGAGACTCCTAACTCGCCAGCGAAACACGGGGTCTGTCACTGACCCATTTGAAGACGCAACCGGCAGAAGTTGCCCCCTTCAGCGGAACGCAAGGTCGAGAGATTGCTCAATGACCCGAACCGACAAAAACACCAATGATTTGACGCATATGATTCCCCCTGTTGAAGGGGGTGACCCGCAGGGCCGGGGGATGTAGCGCTCGCACATCGACTTCAGTCGGCCCCGTCTTTGAAGAGGGGATGCCGCTGGAATCTGCCGACGCTTCCGATAGGTCGAGGCCATCCGGCGTGCCACCACGGTGAAGGGGGCATCGCCCCCCGAACCCCGCCATGCATCCTCCCGAAAATAGAAAAGCCCTCCGTCGCGCCCAAACGCGCGACAGCGGGCTCTCCCTCGTGCAAAGTTCGTGGCTCGCTCAGCTCACTCTGCGGCGCCACTGCGTGGCGGCCATGCCGGCAAGGCCTATCCCGAGCAGGGTCATTGTGGCCGGCTCCGGTACGGGGGCATTGAGTGCCCAGAGTGCTTCTCCGGTGATTTCATTGTTCTCTCCCGATCCCAGGTAGTTCTCCCATCCTCCCGTCGGAAGCTGGATGGAGATCAGATAGGCCTGTGCGGCAAGAATTTCGTTGGAATAGCCAGCCGCATCATACTGGCTCAGAGCCAAAATGGCGTATGCCGTCTCCTGCACGGTCTCGTTGTTGTCGCCCTCGATTACATAATTGGAATTCCACGCGAAACCGCCCGTAGAGAGCTGATAGCTCGCCAGAACGTTCGCCAAATCTCCAAGGTTTGAGGCTGTCGCATGCTCTCCGGCGGTCGGGTCAAAATCGGCACCGACGGAGGAGAGTCCCAGCAATGCCCCAGCAAGGCCGATTACGTCGTAGTAGCCGTTACCGTCCAGGTTATTCACTGCCGTCTGGGTACCCAAGATCCACTCTGTAGTATCCGCTCCCGCCATTGCCGCGGCATAAAGCCCCATACCGACGTCCCAAGCACCCAAGTTGCCAATCCCTTGGCTCGTACGGCTGGCGAGTATGGAGGCAACATAACCTGCTGTGTCGTAATTGGTATCGACACCATTTCGATCATAGGTGCCAGCCGCCAGTGGGTCATAGAAATTCGCGGTAACATGGTCGGTATAAGTCGTGACGCTAAATATCTCATCCAACGTCGCCGCAAGGTAGCCGTCGGAGGGGGAGAAGTTGTTTGTCTTAGACAAGAGAAGTGCCCCTGCGGAAGTCAGTGAACTGAGATGCTCTCCCGTGTTGAGATATGCTTGGGCAAGTCCCATTCCAATGGGACCGACCGTATTCAGAGGACTTGGACTAGCTGGATTGCCGTCATCGGCGGGGTCCCAGTCCCATCCTCCATCGTCGTTCTGAAGTGCCGCAAGCCTGTCTCCCCCGGAATCGAAACTGTCCGCAAACGCGTTCGATGCCGTGAACGCGGCAACAAAAAGGCCCAGTGAAACCAATAGACAGGCCCTCATAATTTCCGATTTTCTCATTTTCGCGCCTCCCCTTTGTAAGTACCTTAAACTCCAACTTCGACAGAGAATAACCAGAAGTATTCCATGGATTTACGTAACCACTTGAAATACAAACTCTTATCCAGTCTCTTATCCAGTGTGAAAACTGCTGAGATAATTCTCGAATTTCTGGGCTATGGGCAAAGTCCCAGTCAGTTCTTTGCTAGAACTCATCTCTCACTTTGTCCAAATGCACGCAAGCGGTATCTCTCGGAAACATTTTCACATGCCGTCCACTACCCCCTTGCTGGTTCTCGGCACAAAGCTCAGTGAATCCGCGCCCCAGTGGCAATCAGAATAGTCGGCGGCACCGCAAGACGGCGGAACGTTTCCCTCCCCTCGCCAAGTGCCCCTGGCTTTGCAAGAAGCCGCGCATCTTTGGAATGACGTATGCGCTTTTCCCCCGGCTCCCCGAAAGTGACTACTAGAGTGAACAGGCAAGCATAATTTACGCCATCGGAAGAGGACATGAGCAACGGCAACGTTCAAAGTGGCCAGGAAAGAGCATGGCCTGTGCGTAACCTTTTTCAATACAACTGGATTTCGGGCTACACGATGTAACGGGTCGCGTCAATTGTCGCCCCCTCGCGCTCTCGGAATGTGGACATTCTGGTCATTTCCCCGGGATGAGATGTGGCTCTGGAGGGTAGTAGTTACTCAGTCCTGATTGATTGTTGATGCGTATGGCGGTAATCCAGAAACGCGAAAGGCGTGATGCAACACAAAAGCCCCTGCGGAACCACTATCCCGCAGGGGCCATTCAACGCTCACACGCCGGTGCTTGGACCGGATTACAATTCCTAGCCGAGGCGCTTGCGCAGCCGGCTGAGGGCGAGGCCGCCCAAACCAAGGCCCAACACCGTGATCGTCGCGGGTTCCGGAACGGGGGCTTGCGCGTTTTCGAAGGTGCCCGTGTACTGGGTTCCGCCAACGGACAAGGTCAAATTCGCGATTTCGCGCATTTGCGACCCATAGGAGTTATTGCTGTTCACGGTGTCGCCCCAAATCAAGGCCAGACCGTGATTCGCATCGAACATCGTGCCCCACGCATCCCAACCTCCGGTCGGGCTTCTCTGGTAGTCGTATACGCCCGCGATGGTCAGGTCTTGGATATCCGCCCACTGGAAGTTCGTGAAGGGATCCCCGTACGTTGTAGACAGGCCGTTGTGTTCATAGACCGCCATGTTCGCGGTTGTGGTTACGTTCGTGAAATCGAGGGTGATGCGGCTCCACCCATTGATGGGGTCGATCACGCTCACGGCTCCAATACCTGAGGAAGTGGGGGCAAAAATACCGTAGTGCCCCAAGCCATCGGTTAGAAAGAAGTTAATCGTAGGGTATCCACCCAGCGTGTTATGGTACTCGAAAGACAGGATGAGGTTGTCCAGTGTCTGTCCATACGCAACGTCCGTCATGGCGAAGGTCCTCATTCCTGTGCGATCGCCATACATGCCTTGGGCGATTGTGCCTTCCGGCGACCCGTTGTTCTGGTACCACACATAGTCCGTCCACCCCTGCTCGTGGTAAAGGAGCGAGGTGCCATCCGGACTGATTGTAAACTCGTTCTGACCGTGCACCGTTGCCACATCCCACGTCATACTATCCGCCTGAGCAATACCTGCGCCGAGGAGCGCAAGTACCCCGAGCGCCACGAATCCCTTGATACCGGCCTGCATTGTTTTCCCCCTTGTCGTTGGATATACGCCGCAAATTGGTAGTTTTCTGTCCCCGCAAATGAAATCCCCTCAACCCCGCACTTAAGGTCCTCCTTCTGCCCCGGCCTATCGACCACCTTTAGTTCGCACGGCACCGCCTTGTGCTAAACTCAAGGTCGAGAAACGGAAGCCCGCTCTTCCCTTGTCTCCTTTCCGTTGCTCCCCAAGAAGCCGCAGTCTGTACGAGTACAGATCAGACCCCCTCGAGAACCCCCCTAGTCAAGTGCTAAAAGGAAGCAAAATTCGATCCAAGGGCAAGAATGGAGCGGCCGGATGGCGTCACGGTCAGGCAGGATAATGGCCGGAGTATGTGTAAATTACTCTGAGATAGACGCTTAATTGATCCTGCGAGCGGCCGGATGTCGTAGCGAGCGCAGGAATCCGAACGCGAGATAATCATAGATTTCACATGCCACTTTGTGCGAATGAACTCCCTGTGCTCAGCGATCATTCAGTTGTGACCAAAAGTTGCTTGCTCTAGTATGACTGCAGAAATGTAGTATTCAAAAGGCAGGAATGGCGGCGGCTGTTCCATTCGGGATGATGGGCCAGGACGTCCTGGACCTCTTTGCGCTGCGGGACGTTCTGGACAATGCGGCGACAGCGCGGTTCACTCTCACGCATCGTTTTGGTATCCAATGGCGAAGCAAGACAAAATGAAAAAGCCCCTGCGGAACCGCTGTCCCGCAGGGGCCTGTGAACTCCAACAAGTCGCTCTTAACCGGATTGATGACTTATGCGAAGCGCTTGCGCAGCCTGCTGAGTGCAAGGCCGCCCAAACCAAGGCCCAGCACCGTCATCGTCGCGGGCTCCGGCACCGGAGCGCCGCCGGCGCCGATGATGACGTCGATTTCCGTCCGGCCCACTAAATTGCCGGCCAGGTCATACGCCGCCAGGAAATACGTGTAGGTCCCGTCCACGTTCGGATTCACATCGAAGCCGGGAATCGCGTCGTAGTAGTCCATGCGCCAGGACTGCTGAACGAGATTGTAAGTCGACACGTAGTTGGCATACGTAGCCGCGTCACCGGCCTCCACCCCAGCGCTCTGTGCGGTGGCGTTGTTGCCGAACGAATGATCCAAGTACCCGTTCGCGGCAATCGGGTCATTCACGGGATCGTCCAGGAACGCCCAGAAGCCCGTGTAGCTCGTTCCCTGGGTCGGATCGGAGTCGAAACCCAGAACGTACGTGTATTGGTTAAGGTTCCCACCATTTCCATCGACGTTCGTGTTGATGGACCACTCCACGTTCCACCGGCCCTGAGGGGCCACGCCCAAGGGGTAGGAGTACGTGCCGTCACCATTGCTGCTGTACACGCCCGAAAACGGGATCTTCGCCCGGAGCCCCAGTTCAACGGTACCATTCGAGTCTACCGTCCACGACCCATTTCCATTGCCCGACCCGAAAATCACGTTGCTTGTCACATTGGCGTCGTACGAAAGGGCCCAAGTCGTGCCCGAAAGTCCGAACGTCAACGCCGCCACTGCCACCACCAAGTACCATTTCCGCATGCGTTCACTCCTTCTCGTTTCCGCCCGCCGATCTGGCGAGCCCATCACCTGCCAGGAATACGACACACAGCTCCCCAAAACTCACGAATTCTTGAACAACAGTCGCCATTCGGGAAAATGGGACCGCACCCAAATCTTGTCTAGCTCTTTTTGCGGCGCCACTGCGCGGCCGCCATTCCGGCGAGGCCCAGGCCCAGCACGGTCATAGTGGCGGGTTCAGGCACAGCCGCGAGGGTAAGAGACGTATTGTCCACCGCTACGCCCCCATCGACGTTATTGAACGTGAACCAACCATAGCGGTTTCCGCCCACTTCCGCGGGAATCGTGTCAGCGATGTTGAAGCGCGTCTCCGTGAAGAGAACATTCCCGAGACTGTCGCGCAGGATCATATCGACCGCCAGGCTGCCGCCCTGATCGCGGAATACGTGTTCGAACGTGTACCAGCCGGCCGAGGTGACCTCGTAGTTGTTGGCCAGCGTGTCCAAATCCTCCCGCGTGGCGGAGTTCGTGTTGTTGCTTCCTGCTACGATGAGGTCACCAGAACTGGTATCCGACGCCACATGAAAGATGAAGTCACGCTGGTGGTTCCCGTCGCTGCCGCTGGCCGCTACCGAATAGTCGAAACCGGAACCCGCCGCCCACGATGGGTCCAGGTAGATGTCCAACGACGTCGTGAATCCACCCGCGGGCCACACACTACTGTAGCCGCCAAAGCGTGTAAAAGGCGCGGATACCCCTGAGGGTGCCTCGCCCTCGACGATGGCGTGGAAACTCCCGCCCGCAGAAGTGATACCACCCGTTCCCGAAGAAACGCGAGAAATATCCCCGAAACCCGCAGAATCGTCATTATCGAACCATCCACTCGCGTCGGTCTCGAAATCCTGAACGAAATCGGCGTAGGCGGTGGTTCCCATGCCCACCAAAAGCATCAAAAAAGCATAAAGAATTCTCCGCATGATCAGGCCTCTCCTCTCACCGTTCTTGATTTGCCCCGTAGGCATGGGAGCATCCACACGACCCTCACTGCACCCCGGCTGTGTGAATGCTTGATTCCCTCCTCATATAAGCAAGTTTCACGCCTGATTTGGAGCGTCCGCTAACTTACTGAAATGTAACAACCTAATCCAATGAACCCAACCGCCCGGAACCTTCCAACGCCCCCATGTATGTCACTTGTGACAGATGTTTTGTCACGCCGCTAGCCCGTCGTTCCCAGATCGTCTGAAGCAATGGGTGCTCCCACTCATGCCTTGGGCCATAATCTTGTCAACCCTGACATACTGTTCTTCGATTGCACCGTCCGGTCGAATGTCTCGAAGGTGGCGACAGGAACCTAACTTCATACAGATGAATGCGTTGTCAATATACACACATTAGGAATGGAATATGCTTGTATCTCCACAGGATAAGTGCGGGAAGTTGACGGCGTAGACCGTGGTCAGGGGTGGATTCACGGCCGGACAGAGCGGGGAAGGGCCGCTCTAAACCGTTGCGGGGGAACTCATTACCACCGTCGGAACGTGTTCGAGTCCCATCCTGCAAGCTGCCGTGTCAACCTCCAGTCTTCACATTCAGCGGGATACTCTTCGCGGATTGGTACAACTCCTGGCGAGTTGGTCCCAAGAGTGCTGTTTTGGGAAAGACCACGAGGGAGCAGAGTGCCGGGCGGTGCTCTACAAGCTTCCGTGGGGGAAGGAGCAGGGGACATGACAAACGTTTTCCACAGAATCATGCTGGGCATCGCCTTGGTGGCGGTGGCGATCCTCGTAGCGCCGGGCGCCTACGCGGATTCGTTGGCGGTATCGACTGACCGTTTTTCGTATGACGGCGTCGTGAACGTCTACGACACCTTGGCCGACGCCCAAGCGGGCACCAATCCCCTTGGCGGCCCATACGACATTCCGTCGTATACCAGCGGAGGTACCACATACGATGGCCGCGACCTCGGGCTCTTCATTGTGCAGGATGCCGGCTATTACTGGACAGATGCCAACATCTTCCTGACGGCGTGGTACTACACGACGAACCAATCCGGGGCCGAGTACAGCGGTTCGGGCAATCCCAACAATACAAACACGGGATTCCTGCAGATGTACGACCAAGACTCAAGCACGGAAACCGCGCTCACGGGCGGATGGAATTCGGCACTGAACGAATTCGTGCTGTATCTTGCGGGTGCGAACGCCACCTACCCCTCCGTCTTGGATCCGCAAGACTATGCGCGCTTGTGGCCGGCGCCCACCTTGGGTGGAGCGGGTAGCATCTCCGCGGGCACCTTCCACACGTACGAGTTTGCGCTGACCGCGACGTTTGCGAACACCGCCACCCTGAACGGAGCGGGCCTTTATGAAATCAATGAAGACCCCACCTCCGTGCTTGGGCATATCACCGGCATATTCGAGAACTCGACGGACAACAATTTCTACGTGTTCAATTACACGTTGAGCATGGAGAACTGGGCTTTTGACCAAGGCAATGCGGCTCTCAACGGCGACCTCACTCCGAGCTACTTCGCGGGCGGTGTTGTTCCAGAGCCCATGACCCTCTCAATACTGGGCATCGGCCTGAGCGGGATGGCCTTCAGCGCGCTGCGTGCGCGGCGGCGTCAATAGTCTCCAGCGTTTCGCGTGCAGCCGCGCGACGCGCGGCTGCACGGTCCACGGTTCCGATTGTGCGTGTGTGCCGGAAGGGGAGTTCCGTCACACACGCACAGGCAAGGGGCCGTCTCCAGGCTGGCCACCGGATCATTCCTTCAAAAGGGCCGCGGCGAGCGCGCCATGGATGTGCCCGGATTACGATTGCCACTCGCATGAATTGGCGTTCCGCCGGTGGAATCCAGACGTGCACTACCCGCTTCACGCTGAACGAGATACGCCGTTTGCCCCCGGCACTCCGGTGCGCCTGGTGTCTTTGAAATACCCGGTATGGAATGGTATACCTAATGCCGGTGGCACGTGGCACGAGATTCCGGAAATGAGAAGGGCCATTCTGTAATGGGCAATCGCTCCCGTGCAATGTATCGGCAAACGCCCCATAGGCACTCGCCAGCGCGCCGCCCGTGTCCGTTTGGATTCCCATATGGCTATTGAAGCAGCAGGGGAGATGTAACAGTCGTGCGTCGCAAGATTGTAATTCTGATAGTCTTCCTGTTCATCGCACTGGTAGCCGCGGCGGTCGCCGCCGGGTATTGGGCGCTTGGGCACCGCGGATTTCGCGCACTGGAAGCGGCCAACCAAGCGTATGCAAAGGCCGATTGGCCCGAAGCGCGGCGCAACTACTCCTGGTACCTTGCCCGCCAGCCCGATGATGTGGAGATTCTGCTCCGGTACGCGGAGGTCTGTGAAAAGGTGCTCGAAGACCGCCAGGAAATGCTGCGCGGCGCGGCCCAGGCTTACCTTCGTGTCGCAACCCTCCGCGAAACCGATAGGGATGCCGCGCTGAAAGCGGCCGAGTTCTGCGAGCAGCACGGGCTGTGGGTTGATCTGGACTATTGCACGAGCTTTCTTCTGAAGCGCTATCCGGAGGACATGCGCTTCGAGTATTTGAAAGCGCTGGCCGCACAGCGTCTCGGCGATACCAACGGCGCCGTCGAGCGGTACCAGAAACTGGCAGCCTTGCCGTCCTGCCCCCCCGAAGTCTATGGTGCGCTTGCAATACTCCTTGCCCAGCAGGGACTCGCCGAACTGGCGGACCGCGACCTGAACCAGGCTATCGAGCGAGACCCCAAGAATGCGCAACTGCTCGTTCAGCGTGCGCGGTATAACTTGGACCGCGGCCAGTTGGATGCGGCGGATCAAGACATTCAGGCGGCCAAGGCCATCGATCCCTCGCCGGTGGAAATCCTGCTCGCATCCGCCCAGCTTAAGCTGGCGCGCAAAGACTGGGAGGGCGCGGCCGCGGACGCGAATGCGGTGCTCGGCGCGGAGCCCAGCGAGGAAGCCTACATCATTCTGTCTCGCGCAAACTTCCAGCGTGGAAAGACCGAAGAGACCGCGGATGCGCTCTCGAATGCCGATCCCACATTCCTTGCCGATCACCCCACGCTCTACATGATCCTTGCCGATCTGCAGTTGGAACTCGAACGATTCGACGATGCCCAGGCGACCATCGCCACCTACCGGGCTGCTTATCCAGAGCACTTGGCCGCATTTGACTACTTGGAAGCGCGTGAACTGCTCAAACGCGGCAAGCCGAAAGAGGCCGCCAAACGGCTTGAGATTGCCGTGGAAAAGGCTCCAGACCTGCAGCCGGCGCGCCTGCAACTGATACTCGCCTACCTGCAAAGTGACCGGAAGGAACTGGCGCGCATCACACTCATTTCTCATCTGCAGGCGTATCCATCCGACGAGCAGGCCAAAGGCATCTGGGAAGCCTTCTTCGGATCCACTTCGCCCGAACAGGCCACGGCCCGCGCCGAAGAACTGCTCAAGGACGAAAACGCAAACTCGCGCGCCCTCATGCTGGCCGCCAACCAACTGCGTCAGAGCGTGTCCAGCGCCGCCGATGCGCAAGCGGCCGCTGACTTGGTGCGCCGTCTGCTCGAAAACGCGGTAGCCCAGGAACCCGGCGCCCCGGAGCCGTTCCGCGATCTGATGTCGTACTACCTGGCCCGCAAGGAGTTGACCCAGGCGGAGGCACTGCTGGAGCGCGCACGGACGAACGGCATGAAACCGCAAGTCCTCAGTTTTGCCGAAGCGGCCATTGCGCTTTCTCAAAATGATCTTCCCAGGGCAAAGAAGTTGGCGGAAGAGGACCTCGCGCGAGCGGATTTCTCGAGTGACGAAGCGGACGATTGGGCCCGCCTCTTCGCCAGCCAGAACCAACTGCAGGTGAGTCTTGACCTGCTCCAGAAATATGCAAGCCGCGAGTCCGATGAAAGCGTACGGCTCGGTCTCGAAGTGAACTCCATCGGCTATGCCCTTCTGGCGGGCGATCTTGATCGAGCCTTGACACTTGTGCGCGAGGTCGAGCCGCGTATCGGGGGTGATACGGGCCTCGTGGAACGCCTTGCCGAGGAGAAGCTCAGGATTGCCGAGGTTTTTCTTCAGCGCCGAAGCCCGGAGAACCTGCAAACCGCGGAAGCGATCGTTTCCGAAGTACGCTCCGCTGACGACACCAATGTGCGAGCCAAACTGCTCGAGGCGAGGCTTCTGACCCAGCGCGTGCCGCCGGAGTTGGAGAAGGCTGAAGCCCTTTGCGCCACACTCCGACAGGGCGAGGCGGTCGATCCCCAGGTCTACCTCTTGTCCGCGGACATTGCCCGGGGCCGGGGTCTGCCCCAGCGCGCCCTGGAGTTCGCAGCCAAAGCGAACGAGTTGTCGCCGTCGGAGATCCCCGTTCAGCTTTCACTCGCCCAAGCGCAGCTTCAGTCCGGCCAGCATGCGGAGGCAATCGTAGCCCTGGATCGTCTCTTGGCCCTACAACCGCATAATCCACTCGTCCTGGACCTGCTGGCGCGCGCTCACGCGGGAGCCGGTCACGTGGATGAAGCGCAGCGCTTCGTCGCGCAGTTGGAGGCCGAAACCACGGCGTCACCAGAGAGCGCCAAGGCTCTTGGCTCGCTGCGTACGTGGATTGCCATCTGCGCTAAGGACTGGTCCACGGCGGAGCAGCTCGCCCGAGCGCAGTACGAGGCCGATTCCACCGACTATGGCGCACTGCGGTTTCTCATCGCGGCCTTGGACGGGCAAGGACGCCGGGCGGAATCAGAACCCATTATCCGGAGCGCCGCGGAAACGGCGAAGACCCCCGAACTGTACACCGACCTGGGAAGGTGGTACCTTGGCGCAACAGATCCCGAAAGCCTTTCCCAGGCATCCACCGCCTTCACCTCCGCATTGAGTGCGAATGCGAATTATCCACCGGCCCTGCTGGGCCTTGCCAACGTGGCGCGCCTCGGCAACAACGTAGGCACCGCAATCGGGCTGTACGACCGGTATCTGAAGACAGTCCCCGACGACGCGGAAGTCCTGTTGCAGAAGGCCACCCTTCTCGCCACTATGCCGAACCGCCGCGATGAAGCACTTGACGCGGTCAACCGCTCCGTGGAGTTGACAGAACGTCCAGAGAATCTGTACTTGCGGGGCACCTTGTACCTCGTCAGAAACAACTACGAGGAGGCCGCGCGCGATCTGGACCGTGCCGCCGAGTTGCGTGGTGGGGCCTCGGCGCAGATTGACGTCGAATTGGCGTACGCCTATCTGGGCCTGGGCGACAAAGAAAAGGCTCGCGCGCACTATGACATGGCCAAACAGAAAGTGGCGCAGGGCGAGAAATTGGACTTGCCGGGACGCCTCGATCAGTTGTCTTCTCTTCTGACAGGATCGAGTTCATGACCTCCGCGGAGCGCACACGAGCCATCGTCAAGGGTGGGCTGCCGGTCAAAACCCTTCTTTACGGGGCCCTGCTTGCCATACTTGTAGGGGTGATCTTCCGGGAAACGTGGGACGGCCTCTTGTATCAGTATGGGCGCGTCGATTCCTACTATTCACATGGACTGCTGATTCCGGTCATCAGCCTGTTCTTTGTGTGGAGGATGCGCCGCGAGTTGCGCGCGATACCGGTTTCGCCAAGCGGGTTGGGCCTGGCGCTCCTGGCATTCTCGTGCTTCATGATCCTGGTGGGCGATTTCCTGGGATTCCGTCTCATAGGCCAATCTGTCATCCTCCTGATGGTGGCAGCTTTCGTGCTGACGTTTCTCGGAATGGCCCATTTGCGGGCGCTTTGGTTTCCGGTCGCCTTCCTGGTCTTCATGATTCCAATTCCTGACTCCATCACGCAGGGATTAGTGCTTCAGGTCAAACTGCTTGCCACGGAACTGGCCGTGCGTTTGGCCCAGTTGGTGTCATTGCCGATGATTCGAGACGGGTCCTTTGTGATATTCGGAAACGATCGCCTCCTCGTCGGCGAAGTGTGCGGCGGACTACGATCGCTCATCGCATTGCTGGCGTTGGGTGCGGTTGTCAGTTACGTAAGCCGCGCGAAGCCCTGGGCGCGCTGGCTGCTGTTTTTCCTGTCCGCCCCCGTGGCCATCGCCGCTAACGTCACCCGCATCTTCTTTCTGTGTATCGTCGGCTACCATTGGGGCAGCGCCGTCGCAGCCGGCCGCGTGCACGACATCTCCGGTATCCTGATATACGCCACCGCCGCGATTCTGTTGGTTTCCGCGGAACAGCTCCTCCGCAAGATCGCTCCTCTCCCAGCGGAGCCGGAGGTCAAGAAGTGATCCGGCGCGTATTCGTATTGCTGCTGCTGGCCGCGACCGCCCTAGCCCATCGCACGATCATCGGCATTCAGACACGCCCTGGAGTGTCGGCCGAGATCCCCGTAGCGAGCCTGCCTGATCGGGTACTTGACTTTCGGCAGTTGGGAGAGGATGTTCCCGTCGAACCCCATGTTATTGCAGTACTCGAGAACGCGAATGTCCTCATTCGCAACTATGTCTCTTCCCGAGGGGTCCCTGTTCAGTTAACCGTCGTCTATACGGGTGAAACGCGCCGAAGCCTCCACTTCCCCGAGGTTTGTTTGACCGGCCAGGGTTGGGAGATCCGTGAGCAGTACTCCGCGCCAGTCGGCGTCCAGTTCATAGGAAAGCGCCTGATGCTCTTCAAAGGCGATTCTGAACAGGCGGTTCTATACTGGTTCAAGACTGGAGACATGCTCACGGGGAGCTATTTCTTGAATTCCCTGTATTGGTCCCGTGACCAGTTGCTGTTCCGGAAGCCGGGTTCCATGATGGTGAAGGTGAACACTGCCGTGGATGAGCGGGGCTCCGAGGCCGCGTTCCGGACCTTGGAAGAGTTTGCCATCGGTCTGGCCCCGATTCTCCTGGAGCAGTTCAAGTAGGAGACCACTATGTACACGTACGCCTATGCCGCAATGTCCTGTTTTCTGTGCGGGCTTGCCGTTTGCGCCATCGCTATCCTGGCCGCCGGTTGCGGCGGCAACCGCAGCGAGCAGTACCGGCTTGAAGCCGACGCCTACCTATCGCTGGGAAAGACCACTGAGGCGGAAGGCCTCTACCGGAAGGCCATCGAGGCCGATGCCGCCAATGGGATGGCCGCCGTGGGCCTGGGCCGTTGCCTGGCCGCGGAAGGCAAGGTTGATGAAGCCCTCGCGGCCTTCGAAAACGTCATAAAAGCCGCGCCCTCGACAGGCGCCGCATACGTCGAGGCCGCGGGCCTGCAATTCGCCCAAGGCCGAACCGATGCCGCGATTGAGACCGCCGGCAAATACGCCTCGGTGGACGAAGAGCAGGGGGGGCTTCTCAAAGCGCGCCTGCTGATGCTTGCCGGCAAACAGGACGACGCGGCCGCTCTCCTGGCGGGCCTTTCAGAGAAGAATCCTCAATCCGCCGCTATTCACACGCTGCAGGGTATGATGCTCTTGACTCAAGGCGACCACGTCAAGGCCGAAGAGGAGTTCCGTCTCGTTCTTCGAGAACTCTCTTCCGATTCCGTTGCCGCGTGGATTGGACTGGTTGAGGCTTCGGGCCCTCAAGGCAAGGCTGCCGCAGTTGCCGAGGAACTCGAAAGGGTCGCCGCCCAGAATCCAAACAATTACGACATCAAGGCCGCCCTCGCCCGTGCCTACGTCGAGGCGGGCCGATTGGACGACGGTGAATCGGCCGCACGCGGCGTTATTGGGCAGAACCCCGCCTCGGGTTGGACTAATTACGCGATGGGATTCGTTCTGCTCAAGAAGGGAGATGTCGCCGGCGCCGCACCGTTCCTCGAAAGGGCGAACGCGACGCTTCCTCAAGAATTCTGCATCTGCCGCGATGTGATGCTGGCCCGCCAACAAACGCCCCAACAGGTTCCGGCTCCTGGTGAAGGAACGGATACGGCCCAGGAAACCCCGTCCGCGACCCCCACGGACGCCTCGTGGCAGACCCTATGGAAGCAAGCGTCGCTCAAGCGGCTCTTGGACGGGCGCGAGCAGTTCCTTGCGGAAGGGGGAGCGAACGTAAGGGAGGTCCTTGTGGTGTCTGCCGTGTTCCGCGGCAATCCAGCCTTGGCCGAGGAACTCTCCAAAGAGTTGCCTGCCGACAGCCCGCTGCACGCCTACATCAAAGCACTCAAGGACCGGAAGCCGGAAGATATCGTGAAGGCCCTCGATCCCTGGCTGAAGCGCTCCGACGAACTCGGCCTGATCGGGCAGAACGCGCTGGGTTACGCGATGGCGCTTTCGGGCGTCCGTTCCCGCGCGCTGCAACTCTTCTATGCGTGCAACAGGAACTGGCCGGACAATGCCGTCAGTCTGTTCAACGGCGCCCAAGCGTTCCGCATGGCCGGAATGTCCCGGTACGCGGCGCAAGCCTACGCGCGCATCATCGCACAGTATCCCGACAACCCGGATGGGTATGTGCTTCACTTCCTGGCCTTGCGCGAAGCGGGTTCCACCCAGGATGCGCGGCGCTCGGCCGAGGCTGGCTATGCCCTCTTTCCGGAAGTGCCGGAAATCACGCTCAATCTCTCGCAGGCATACTTGGACGCCCGCCAGCTCGATGACGCCAAGCAACTGCTCACGCGCGCCGTCGAAGCGGCCCCCAATGACGCAGGCCTCAAGATCGGCCTCGCCACCGTTGAACTCCACGCCGGCAATACCGAGGAAACACTTCGCCTGGTCGAGGGCCTGCAGGAGCCTCAAGATTCCGTGAACCAAGCCGTCTTGCTTGAGACGCTCGCCCACCTCACGTCGGGCAACTGGCAAGGCGCCATCGATAAGGCCCCTCAATTACCGGAAGGGCGGCTGCGCTTGCTGGGCCGCGTGATCACCGCTGCCGCTCACTTGAAGAATGGGCAGGCTGACGAGGCAGCCGCCAGTCTCGCGGAAACGGACGCTCAAGGTTCCGCGGGCGGGCGCGCCGGCCTTATTATCCTGCACGCACTGGGGAAGACCGCCCCCGAGCTTACCAGCGCGGAAGATTCCGCGCTGGCGCAGACCCTCGCCAAGGATACCGCGCTGCTCGCCGATTTCGCATACGGTACAGCGTGCCAGATGGCTGAACTGAACGACGAGGCCTTCGCCGCGTACGAGCGGGTAGCGGCCAAAGTCTCGGAGGGTTCCACGCCTTTGCTGCCTCTCCTGTTTGCCACGTTGTCGAAATCCGTTCGCACCACCGACACCGCCTCGCGGGCCCGCGAGATTGCCCTGCGCCACGAAACGTCTCCCGCGGCTTGGACGGGTCTGGCGGCCTTCCTGCGCGCCGTGGAAGACGATGCGGGCGAGCGGGAGGCACTCGACAAGGCGGCCCAAGCGGGCCCCGATGAGCCGCAGGTCCATCTCCAGCGGGGTATCTACTTTGAGACGCACGGTGATTTCGCGGCGGCGCTGCAAGAATACCGGCGCCTGCTCGAACTGCGGCCAGACGATCCCATCGGCAATAACAACCTTGCCTATTGCCTGCTTTCCTCCAACGCCGACCCAGAGGAGGCGCGGGCGCACGCTCTGCGCGCCGCGGAAGCGCTGCCAAACGATGCCCACGTCATGCACACGCTCGGTGTGGCCGAACTCAGGACCGGCGCTCTCGCGGAGAGTGAGAAGCATTTGCAGGGGGCCTTGGAACTGATGCCCGGAGAGCCCACGCTTCTCCTGGACTATGGGCTTCTCCTCGTAGCCAAGGGAATGCCCGCGGAGGGGCGCATTCAGGCCCAGGCGGCTCTTTCGTATGCGCAACTTTTTGGGCTCGAATTCCCGCGGCGCGCGGAAGCCGAAGACCTTCTCAAGAAGATTCCCGCGCCCGCCCTGCCGGCTCCGCAAACCAATGCGGCAACCCCATCGACCACGTAGAGTCAACGGGATCCCGGAGAGACAAGGAAGCGGGGAACACGCACGGAAAGCAGCGACGGCACAAGCGGATTCATGACCGCGTGTGTCGCCGGGGAAGCGAGCCGGATCATCTCTGACTGCAGGGCGCGGTACCGTTATTGTGAGCGAGCAGACTACATCGAAACGCCGTCCACGGGCCTGGGCGAAATACGTGTCCGTGCTGCCCTTGGTCCTTGCGGTGTTTGTCGCCTTTCTCGTTGCGGAGATCCTGGTTCGCCGCGGCCAGGAGAACGTCGCCTTGGACGATCACCTGGACCCGGGGATGAGCCGCTACGATCCCACACTCGGTTGGACCCTCGTGCCACGCTGGACGGGCGAACACCGCAACACCGATTTCGAGGTCAAGTATCAGATCAATGCGCTTGGATTTCGCGACGATTCCCCGCCTCCAGACCGTAACCCCGGCAACCTTCTCGCTGTCATGGGCGACAGCTTCACCTTTGGCTTTGGGGTCAACGACGGCGACACGTTTGTACGGCATCTCAACGAAGTAGCTCCCTCACTGGGAGCCTTCGTGAACTTCGCCGTCCCTGGTTACAGTACGGACCAAGAGGTCCTGCTTCTCGAGCGGAGTATCCTGAAACTCCGGCCGCGTGCGGTCCTCCTGGTCGTGTACCTCGGCAACGACATTTTTGACAATGAACTGGCCTATCCAATCCAGGTCAGCTTGGGCAAACCCCGCTTCATTTTGGAGGGTGATGCCTTGAAGCTGATGAACACTCCGGTGCCTCCGATGCGGAAACCGGCATCCAACTCGCGGGAAGACCTGCGCACCGCAGTGCTCGGCGAGCCTTCCGCCCTGTCGGAGTTCTGGTCTCTCTTTGCTCGACATTCCGTGTTGCTGACCCGCTTCCAAGACCGGGCCGCTGATTGGCGGGATCATACCGGAGAGTTTTCCCAACGCTACGACAGCGCGCTGGCCTTGTTCGCGGCGCTGATAAAAAGGGCGGAGGACGGCTGCGAGGGTGCTGGCTGTCGCCTTGTGATGGTGGTGATCGGCGGGCGCTCCACGATTGAACAACCGGGCAGTCTCTCCGCGCAGTACCAGGAATTCCTGCGCGCCGCGATCCTGGATTCGGCCGCAACGAATGGCATCGCCGTGATCGATATCGCCACGTTTCTCAACGCGGCGGCCCGCGGCGGCGGCCAGAGTTTTTATTTTCCGAACGACGGACATCTCTCGCCGTTGGGTCACGCGATGGTGGCGGATATTCTCGCCCGTGAGCTGAAACCGCTGTTGGCCGAGTGAGCGCTGGAGAGTGAAGCGTTGCGCGCGAAACGATTTCCGCTCGTGTAGATGGGATTGATGCGAATCGCCTGCTGTGGGCCTGCGTGTATGGGCTCAACGCCCGCTCAGGTATTCCCCTGCCATTCCGTCCCGAATGAACGCATACATGACCCGCTCGAGATCTTCTTCCGCCCGTTCCATGCCGGCATGGAGGCGCTGTTCCGCGCGAAACCGGCCTATGGTGTCATTGACGGCCCTGTAGATGGCATCCTGTGCGCTTCTGCCCAGATGCAAATACTTGGCGGCTGCCTCCAGCTCGATCGCATCTTCATCAGTCAGTTGAATGGTAATGCGACGCATGCTCCGCTCCTTTCCAACGGATCCGGCGAGGTGAATGGGAAATCACAGCGTTCGCAGCAATCCGCTAGTTCCTTCACCCCACTGGATGGCCCCTGCACCCAGATGGGCCACCCGAACGAACCACAATCCTAACATAGGTTGCTCCGAATGGCAATGGCACGGCTGGCGATCGTCAGGGCAATCCATGCCTGCCAGACGCGCGTTCTGGCACTTGCGAGCGCAGCCTGCAATACCAATACCATCTGAAGTCTCAAGCATCACGCGCATGCGCGCGATATCCGCCGCCCATCCTGTTTATTCGCCCAGGTTCAAAACGAACGCGGAGGGAATGTCGCTGGATCGCTCCTTCTCGGACACGGGCCGGGCCGCGTATTCCGGCAGATGGTCAACCACATTGCGGCCACTGTAGAACACGTCGCACAGGAGCGTGTGCTCCGTAAACCCCTGTACCGACATGATCTGAACGGGCGTGCCAATGACCAGGAACATGAGTTTCCGCTTCGCCAGATCGCCCAAATCATGGTTCAGCGGCGGCGCGGCCAACCCGTGAATGCTGACTTGATTGCCTCTCTGGCCACTCAGATCCCAAGGAGGCCAGACTACCAGGGTGTTGCCGTCAAGGACATCTGTCACCATCACCGTGTGCATAAGGCGCTCCCCAAAGGTGTCCACAACGTGGCAAGCTCAAGCTACTCAGAGCCACGCGATCCCCCACCCCTGGGAAAAGCGAGCAAAACGATAATTCCATGATTCAACAACTATTGCAGACCTTCGGGAACGTGTCAAGTCATTTTTGATTTGGGCGTCCCTCGTGCAAGACTGCAATTCGGGTTTCTAGGTGTGGACGGCAGTCTTTGCGAAAGCAAATCTCACCGCCTGCTACGCGGGGGGCGGTGAGATATGCGGGCGAACTCGTCGCTTCGGTCCCTCTGGCTACCGTTCCCGCAGTCCTGGCACGAACATTGCTCACTAATCCATCCAGTGGCGGGACTGTTCAACGGCCTCCGCCACTCGGAGAGTCCATTGGAGTAATATGTTGACTATTCTCTTCGTAATCCGTGTAGAATGTGAATGTGCTGCACAGGTCTTCAAACCCGCGAATCTCATCGCCCCGTGCGTATCGGGCGGTGAGTTTTGCGACGGCAATGGCGCGCAGGCTCACTGGTGGGAAATCCGGGCTACCGCGCACAGTAATGGCGAAATGGCATCCGCTGGCAGCGATCCCCCCCGCCCCGTCAGTTCGCGAGAATGTAAACTATTGTGGTAAAATGCGATGCGTCAGGATTGAGACTCGCCCGCGAGACAAAGGATGAATTGTGGGACGTGTCGGCGTGCCCAGGACTTGAGTTTTGTGATGCACCACCTTCCCGAGAGAGGTGGATTCTTGCCGGATACAGCAGTCTGGCTTAGCTTGGAGGTTCTTGAATGACGAGGCACTCGTCGGTTGCTTTTGAGGATACTGAAACTTGGTCGCCTTCCCAGGCTGCGGGGCGGCCCATTTCGAGCTTTGACATCAAGCGGATCATTGTCTTGCGGCTTCCCGCTTTCCTGATCACCTCTACCATCGCACTCGTCGTTTTGGTGCCACTCGCGTGGTTTCTGACCCCCGTCAATTACACGGCGGTGGCGGAGATCCGGTTCCTCTCCGTCCGGCCTCGCATCATGGATACCGAAAGCAGTGCGAGTATCGCCGGATCCTACGAGAAGTTCGTGAGTACCCAGGCCGCGCTCATTTCGGGCAACACGATCTTGCAGCGGGTCCTGAACGATCCACAAGTCTCGGCGCTGCCCCAGGTCATGCAGGCGCCGGACCGGCTCGCCTTTCTTCAAGAGCATGTCCGGGCCCGGCAGAAGTCGGGGACCGAACTCGTTCAGTTGGAATGTTCTCTTCCGGACCGTGATGCGGCGCGAACCATACTTGATGTGGTTAAGAACGAATACCTCGACTACGCTCTTGGCCAGGAGGCCTACGCCGGCGGGGAGCGCCTGAGAATCCTCGTCACCGAGCGGGATTCGCGGCAGAAGGACCTGGAACTCCTGCTCGACCAAGTGAACACGCTTCAGGCCAAATTGGGGCCTATCGCGGACGGCGCAACCACGCCTGGGATGAGTGAAATCGGTCTGTACCGGGAAAGCTTGGTGCGTGCCGAGGAGGACCACTCCAGGCTTCGTTTGGAATTGAGCACTCTGGAGGACCAAGTTGCCCGCGCCAACGAGATGGCGGACTCCTACTCGACCGAATCGGGAGACCGGATGGAGAGTGGGGACATCGAGCGCAGCGTGGACGCGGACCCTCGCGTCGCGGCGTTGACCCAGGAGCTGGCCAGGGCCAAGTCAGAGCTTGCCATGATGTCGGCGCGATACAAGGAAGGCCAACAGGCTGTCGAAAAACAGAAGCAGACGATTGCAGCAATCGAGTCTCAGGTCGCCGCCACCAAACCGATAGTCCGGAAAGAAATGCTCTACGCCAAGGCCAAGGCCCTGGAGGAAGAGGCGGAGGTTCTGCGGGGCAAAGTCACCGAGGCTGACCAGCGGGTGACCAAGTACAAGCAGCAGCTTGATGACAGCGCCAAGCGGATGGAAGCGCAATCCGGCGATTACGCCAGCTTGCAGGATCTGATCAGCCGTGTCGACGAACGCAGAACGCTCATCGCGGAACTCAGCAAGCAGATCACGGACTTGGGCCTCGAAAGCAAGGCTCCTGCTCAAGTCTCTCTGGCGTCCGATGTCACCGTTCCCGCCTCGCCGGGGATCGCCGCGAAGCTGGCATCCGTGCTGCTCGCCGCGGCAGCCTCCTTCGGCATCGGTTTCGCAGTGGCCGCATCCAAGGAGTTGATGGACCACAAGCTCCGCACGCCGGACGATATTGCGCGCATCACGAATGTGCCCGTAATTGCGAAGATACCTCATACCAGCGAAGACCTTTGGCTCAAAGGGTCACAGCCATTCTTGCTCACGGACGAGCACGTGCATTCCGCCACGGCCGACCAGTTGCGGCGAATCCTCACCAGCGTCGTCTACCCCACGGAGGAATCGGCGTGGGTCAACTCGATCCTGTTTACAAGCCCCACACGGGGCGACGGTAAGACGACATTGGCCTGTAGTTTGTCCGTGGCCCTGGCCCAGGCGAACCGCCGCGTGCTGCTCGTGGATCTCAGCCACCGCAGGCCCGACGTTGAATCGCGATTCGACTTGGAACCGGCTGATGGGCTGCTGGAGATTCTCATGGGCCAGAGGACGTTCGATGAAGTGGTCCGCGAGACCCGCGTGCCCAACTTGTATGTGTTGGGTCCCGGGCGCGGCACGGAAGGACTCGCGCACTGGCTTGTGTCCCAGCAGATGGTTCAGTTCCAGGCCTTTGCCGAAGAAAACTTCACTCACGTGGTCTTCGATACGCCGCCGGCGCTCCTGATGTCCGACGCCAGCCTGCTGGCGCCGCGTGTGGATGGCGTAATCCTCGTGGTCGGAGTCGATACGTCCAACCGCGGTATGGTATTGCGGTGCCTCCAGGATCTGGAACGCATCGGCGCCGTTACGCTTGGAGTGGTGTTGAACGGCATCCGATCCATGCGCGGCGGCTATCTCAAAGAGCACTACGACCTTCACTACAACTACGCTGGCCACGGGCGCTCCAAGGAAGACCCGGCCGAACCCGCAACCCACTGATTCCGAAACAAAGTCTTACCCATCGACAGGCAGAAGCCTGTCCTCTGCCTATCCGCTGTACGCAGAGCCAATATGCTTCCCGCAGGGTGGGGAGACCCTTTGTCTTGGTTCATCCTGAATTCGCGACCCCGAAGAGAGTCTGTTCAGTTCGCCCTGTGGGTGAACCGAACGAATCTTGTAACTCTCCATGCGAAGCGGAATAGCGGCGACGTTCCCCCTCCAATTGCCGCATCTGCAATGATCGGGAAAGGCTCCGCATGAAGCGGCATGAGTCGTCAGATGCCGGGCAATCAGTGATCACAGAGGCCAAAATAGTTATCATTTGTGACAACGTATTGTGCGACGAAGATAATGTGCAAACTGCGTATCGCTCGAAAAAGATGACAAGGTTTATCGCTTTAGGCATGTAACTTATACGTAAAAAGAGAAATTTGTCATGATTTTGCGCTGGCACAGCAATTGCTCTCTCTATCCCTGTGTTGCAGGGTGGTGCAGGTCATGGCGGACATGCACCTTACTTGGTGAGCTTATAGCGCGCCGCGCCGTGAACAGGTGGACTATGTCCATCTGTCCAGAACGGTGAGGCAAGGTACAAGAGGAGGAACCAATTTTGACCAAAAGGACCGTAGTAACCGCGTTAGCACTTTCCATGTGGAGCGTGAGTGCTTTGGCAGTGTCCCTGGGTACGGATATCACGTACTTCGACAACCGCGTCGATTCCAATGCGGACCCCGTGCTCAACGACTGGTGGAACGGCGGTACGCCGGATCCGCGCGTCAACGGGGGGCTTTCCGTAGGTGAGGACCAAGAGGTTGAGCCGAGTGCCGCACCAGGTCAGAGTTTTGATCTTGAAGGCGTGTACTTGACCGACGCCGGTATCCTGAGCCTTGTGGGCGGCTACGACTTCGCCAATGGCGTGGGCGGCTATCTGTCGGGCGACATCTTCATCGATATCGACCCGACGTTCGCGCCCACGAATACGCCTGGTTCGGTTGAGCCCCCGAATCCTACGGGTGCGGGGTACGAATACGTGATTGACATCACCCCGGCCGCGGGCTCTGGCCTGTTGGCCACGTACAATGTATACGCGATCAGTGGCTTGACGGTGGGCAGCGGCCTTCTTGGCGCGACCTCGCTGGCGGCCGAGCCGGTGCTTCAGGAATCGAATCCGTGGCGTCTTGATGACACGTACATTCCGAATCTTCAGCTTGTCGCCAGTGGCGCGTTGACGTTGACAGGCTATGCTTCGGATGCCGCCCTTGCGGCCGCGTACGACAACTACGCGACGGACTATGTGCCGGTCGGCGACCAGCACTACGTGCTTTCCGGATTCGATCTCAGCAGCTTCCTGAATCTGGATACGACGACGCTTTACATTCACAATACGATGCAGTGCGGCAACGACGTCCTGACCGGTTTCGTGCCGGTTCCGGAGCCGTCCACGTACGCACTCCTCGGCCTGGGTCTCGCAGCCGCGGCTGCGAAGCGTAGGTTCTGCAAGGTGTCGTAAGCTAGCGTACTGGGCTTCAAACAATGGGCCGGGGAACGCCTCCCAACTAGGGGGGACAGTCCCCGGCCCCAGTTTTTCTGCCACTGGCAGCGTTCTGCTGTCCAGCCTAGTCCCTTCGCGGCGAGGGATTCCGCGCCAGCCCGTCACTCCCTTCACCGGCATGCCCGCTAGCCCCGCGAGTCCGTTCAGCAGCATCGCTATGTCCAACAAAAAGTTGTCATGCTTGATAACTTCTCATGAGGAAGCATTATCCAGATCTCTCTGTGTGTTGCGCGGTATGCTTTGTTTCATTGTTTTAATTGACAATCGCATGTTTAGAAAGCCGAAGCTGCGGTCTCACCCATTTGGCACTCATTTTGCTCACTTTCCAGGTGGAGTGTAGTACGTGGGGCTGCAATGCCCAAGGTTGATCTTTGGGTGCGAAGCTCAATTTAGCGCGTAGAGTTGAAGGTAGACTTGG
Organism: Candidatus Hydrogenedentota bacterium; assembly: GCA_020849535.1. Taxonomy (GTDB): domain Bacteria; phylum Hydrogenedentota; class Hydrogenedentia; order Hydrogenedentales; family SLHB01; genus JAHDWY01. The sequence goes on along the minus strand of JADLGB010000026.1, from coordinate 31,007 downwards.
CTGGAAACGTGGATGGCTGTACGAAGTGGGAAAGGAGGGAGTGTGTAATGAGGAGATTGTTGGCGGGACGGGTGCTTTTAGCATGTGCACTGACGCTTTGCGGTGTGAACGCATTCGCGGTATCGTTGGGCACGGACATTACCTACTTCGATAACAGGGTAGGCAACACCGCAGACCCAACGTACAACGACTGGTGGAACGGGGGAACACCCGATCCACGCGTCAATGCGGGGCTGGCAGTCGGCGAGGACCAGGAGACCGAGCCGAGCACACAGATTGGACAAGTTTGGGACTTGGAGGGAATGTACCTCAGTGGCACCGGAATCCTGAGTCTGGTGGGCGGTTACAATTTCTCAACCGGTGTGGACGGTTACTTCACGGGTGACATCTTTATCGATATCAACCCCACGTTTGCGCCCACAAACACCGGTGGATCGACGGAACCGCCCAACCCCACGGGTGCGGGATACGATTTCGTGATCGATATCACGGGCCCCACCGATCCCGGCCTTCCGGCCACATACAGTGTGTATGCGATCAGTGGATTGACGGTTGGCAGCGGATTGATAGGCACGGATACCTTCGCGCAGTCCAATCCGTGGCGCTTCGACAACTCGTATGTTGCCGGAGCGGGCCAGAGCATCGCGCTTCTGTCGAGCGGCAATGCGTTCTCGATGGCCACCTATGGCAGCGATGCGGCACTCGGTGTTGGGTGGGATTCGGGCTACTTGCCGAGCGGCGGCACACACTATGTGTTGGGTGGATTCGATCTGAGCACGTTCATCACGAACGCTCCCTTCTACATTCACTACACGGTGGAGTGCGGTAACGACGTGCTGACCGGCCTTGTGGTTCCCGAGCCTTCAACCTATGTCCTGTTTGGACTCGGGTTGGCGGCGTTGGCCGCGCGCAAGAAGTTTGCGAAAGCCGCATAGTTTTCGCGCAAGCCGACTGTGATGACTCCATGTACCGCCGGCGATAGGGTGAAAGACCCAATCGCCGGCGGTTTCTGTTGTCTGCGTTCACGATGAGTGCGTCAAGGGCGCCCGAGGACAGATCTCGCGAAACGGTTCCTTCGTGCCCGGACCGTCTCGCTCGCCCGCGGGGTGCGCGCGCGGTCAGGCGGTGGGCCACGCGAGTGCGCCGCCCGCCGTGGCATTCGGGTCTTTGCCGCCTCCGCGATTCGGGTGCCGGCGCTTGTTGTTCACCGGTCCGTGCGACAGCATAGAAAGGCCACTGTGAGCCCACATTCCTCATCGATCAAGAAGCTCTTCGGAGTGGCATTCCTTGCATTCGCACTCGCGGCGCTATTCTACGTGGGTTTTCTCAAGAATCGTGGCTCTCCATTTGAGGATTGCGACGGAACCTTCTGGTACATCGCGGGCCGATGCTGGCTCGAGGGCGTGTCGCCCTACGACCATGCCGCATTCATGGAACATTGGGAAGGCGTCTTCGGGAAGCACGAATACGGCGAGGACATCGCGTTCGTCTATCCGGCCACCCTTTCGGTCATCGCACTCCCGATGGCGTTGTTCGATTGGGACTGGGCGCGCCACGGCTACCGCGCCGTTTCCTTCCTCGCCTACTGCCTGGTGTGCGTGATGCTCGTGTCGGTGCTGCGCGACGCGCCGCCTGGCGAACAGAAGCGGGAAGTCCCCTGGGGATACCTGGGAATGAGTGCGCTCCTCTATCCCGTTTCCATCACGCTTCACCAGGGTCAGAGTAGTCTCGTGGTGCTTTGGGGAATGGTTGCAGCCCTGTATGGTTGCCATAGACAAAAGACTTTCTGGATTGTTGCCGGGGTGGTCTTCGCGTGCATCAAACCTCAGATGTCGCTGCCGCTGCTGGTATACGTCTGCTTTCGTGGAGGGTACCGGCAAGTCGCCGGCGGTATCCTCGTTTCCGCTCTGTTCGCCTTCGGCGTCGTCATCCCGACTTTGACGCCGGACTTCGTGGCCCGTTGTAGTGAATCTCTCGCCGTTCACCGCAGCCGCTGGGAGAATGGGTGGTTCTTCTACGATAGCCTTCCCAGTCTGCTGGGAGAAACCGCCGCGGGCGGGATTGCCGCGTTGACTGGCGCTGGCCTCGCATGCGCGGCGGCATTGTGGCTGGCACGGCGGGCGCCGGAGGCTCCTCACGCGCCATCGGCCGTGTCGTTACGTCACTTTCAGGTGCTCTGCGCGCTCACCTTGGCCATGATGCCGCTTCACCGGTACGATGCCGTGCTTTATGTTCCTGTAGTCGCAACCCTCTCGCTGCTACGCACAACGTGGCAGCGCTTCTTGTTGCTGGCGCTCATTCTCATTCACGGGCGTGTTTGGTTCATCCTCGCCCGGATGTACGGGTACAAGGCAAGCTTTGCTCCCTCGACCGTCGTCGTGAGCATCCTAGGTGGTGTCATTCTTGGGTTGCTACTCGTCTTTCTCTATCAAGACCTCCGAAAGCCTCGTGGGGAAGCCGCGACGGAGACGCGGTAGTGCCGCGTCAGCCGATTCGGGCATTCGGCATATTGCCAGAGTCCCATGGCACGGGTAGAATACGCATCAAGGTCGAGTTGGCCGGTGGCTTGCAGGGTGGTTGGAGGGTGGCTCTCAGATGCTGTCCCGCCGGAGCCTAGTTCCGTAATTGACAGACGAAACAGATATTGAACCCGCGGGGGTCGCGCCGGAGTCTGACGCCTCCTGCGCGATGCCTCAGCCCTCCTACTATCAGGAACGACTGTGGTTCCTTACTCGTCTACATCCCCGCCTGACGGCGTTCAACGCCGCGTGTGCCGTCCGCTTCTGCGAGCCCATCGACGTGGATCGCCTGCGCGCGGCGTGCACGGCCTTGATGGGCAGGCACTCCATCCTGCGGACGCGCTACCCAGCACACGGTGACAATCGTGTCGTGACTGACTGCGCACCCTCCGCATGCGTGGTACGCGTGTGCGACCCCGGAAAACAGACCAGCGGCGGCGCGGCGGGAATCGCGCACGTCCTGGAGTCCGAAGTCTGGTCCCCTTTCGACTATGACAAGGGACCCCTGCTCCGCATAGTTATCCTTCCCATGGGCACGGCAAGCACGTGCGTGGCCGCGGTATTGCACCGGCTCGTTGGAAACGAATCCTCGGCGCGCGCTCTGCTCCGGGAACTGTTAACGGAATACGGCGCGCTCACCCGCGGCGCAGGCCTTCAAACGGCGTCTGTGCCTCCACAGTTCGTCGAGTTCTCCGCCCGGCAAAGGGCCACATACCCGCAGGACTCCCCGCTTGATCTTCCCGGGTCATGGAAGCGCGCGCTGAAGCTGGGGTCTGCCCAATTGGCGTTGCCGACCGATTTCCCACGGCCCGCGGTGAAGACCTATGCCGGTGGTTCGGTCATCTTTGAATTCCCGGACCTACCCCCGGCGCTTCATTTGCATGAAGGTGCGGGCGCCGCGGAAGACCTTGCGAGCATGTTGCTTGGTGCGTTCTTCGTACAGTTATCGCGCTATACGCGCCAAGAAGATTTCATGGTTGGCGTGCGCACCTCGTTCGTACCTTCGCCGCTTGGCGGAGGACCGCTGGGTCCCGGAGACAACTACGTGCCGTTGTGCGGCGTCCTTCACGACGATCCTACCTGGAACGAACTCCACTCGCGCGTTCGGCACCAATGGCGCGAGGCGATGGAAGCTTCCGCGTTTCCGTTTGAGCGGGTGATCGCCGAAGCGCATCCGGGACGGGAAACAAGCCACTCGCCTTTGTTTCAAGCCGAATTCAGCTACGAGGAGTGGTCGTGGCCATCCGCTGTCCCTGCGGAATCGGTCGTTTCTATCGAGCTGGGCTCCTCGGTCTGTCCTGTCGATATCGGGTTGCACTGCCGGAAGACGGAATCCGGCGTGCGCTGCCGTCTCGAATACAGTGCGGACTTGTTCCATGAGGCAACGGTCCAGCGCATGGCAGGCCATTTCACGACGCTGCTGCGGGATGCGCTTGCGTGTCCGGAGCGCGTACTATCGGCATTGCGCCTGGTGGACGACGCAGAGCGGCGGCTGGCGATCGAAGGATTCAATCGCACGCAGGTCGATTATCCCCTCGGCAAGCGGCTTCACGACCTGCTGGATGTGCAAGCGGCAGCCACGCCGGACCGTCCCGCGGTCCAGTTCGAGGGGTCGCTGCTTACGTACCGCCAGTTCACGGAGCTGGCCAACCGGTTGGCTCATCAACTGCGCAGGCAGGGTGTCGGACGCAATGTCCTCGTGGGCGTCTGCATGGAGCGGTCCATGGAACTGGTCCTCGCGCTGCACGCCATCCTTCGTGCCGGGGGCGCATACGTTCCGTTGGACCCCAGCTATCCCAAGGCGCGTCTGGCCGGAATGGTCGAGGACGCCCGTCCCGTTCTCATTCTCGCCCATCAGGGGGCGCTGGAGATTCTCGAAGGCGTAAACACCTCGATTGTGCTAATCGGTTCTTTGCTGGAGGAAGCCGCACAAGCGCCTTGCACCACGCCCGAGACCGACACCACGTCAAATGACTTGGCCTACGTCATCTTCACCTCCGGTTCGACCGGCCGTCCCAAAGGCGCGATGAATGCCCACCGCGGCATCTGCAACCGGCTGCTCTGGATGCAGGACGCATATCACCTCGACGAGCGGGACGCGGTGCTGCAGAAGACCCCGTTCAGTTTTGATGTCTCGGTGTGGGAGTTCTTCTGGCCGCTCCTTGCGGGGGCGCGCCTGGTCGTGGCGCGGCCCGAAGGGCACAAGGATCCCGCGTACCTGGCGGGCGCCATCCGCACGCAGGGGATCACGACGGTCCATTTCGTGCCCTCCATGCTTCGCGCCTTTCTGGACCATCCCCTGGCGGCGTCATGCACGGGATTGACGCGTGTGGTGTGCAGCGGTGAGGCGCTGCCCCGCGAATTGCAGGATCGTTTTCACGGCACACTTGGAGCGGGGCTCTACAATCTCTATGGGCCGACCGAAGCGGCCGTCGACGTGACGGCGCACACGTGCGTCGCGGGTGCCAAGGAGACTCTCGTGCCCATTGGACGCCCCGTTGCCAATACGAGCATCTACATTCTCGACGCGCGGTTGGAACCTGTGCCAGTGGGGGTCCCCGGCGAACTCTACATCGGCGGCGTGCAGGTGGGCTTGGGATATATCAACAAGCCTGGCCTTACGGCGGAGCGTTTCGTCCCCGATCCCTTCATCGGTTGTGAAGGTGCGCGCATGTATCGAACGGGTGACCTTGCGCGCTTTCGTCCCGAAGGCGTCATCGAATTCCTGGGACGTCTCGACCATCAGGTGAAGATTCGCGGCCAACGCATCGAGTTGGAAGAAATTGAAGCGGCATTGATGGAGCATCCGGGGGTTGAGGCGGCTGTCGTTCAGGTGCGTGGCGAGTCCACGGACGACCAGAGGCTCGTCGCCTATGTGGTGCCTGAAGGGTCCGTACCCAGCGAGGAGCTACGGGCAGGCCTTCGGCTTCGTCTCCCATCGTATATGATCCCAGACATCATTGTGGGGTTGGATGCACTGCCCTTGCTGGCCAACGGCAAACTGGATCGCCGAAGTCTCCCCGAGCCCGAGCGCGCGCAACGCGCTTCCAGCCGGGTATTTGCCGCACCGCAGACCGGCACCGAAAAAGACTTGGCGCACATTTGGGCCGACCTCCTGCGCGTGCCCTCAGTCGGATGCGCGGATGATTTCTTCGATCTCGGCGGCCACTCGCTCCTCGCGTTGCGCGTGCTCAACCGAGTCCGGGACCTGTACGGAATCGACGTTCCCCTGGCGGATGTCTTCGACTGCCGTACCCTCATGGCTTTGGCCTATCGTATCGACACCCTGCGCAATGAGGGCCGCGCTACGGCGTTGCCGGCGCCAACGCCCGTCAAGCGTGATCGATCATTCCCGCTGACCTACGCGCAGGAACAGCTCTGGTTTCTCGAACAATTGAACCCTGGACTCACGGCCTACAACATCCCCGTGGTGCTTCGTCTGCGCGGGACTCTCAACGAATCCGCACTGCGCGCGAGCTTTGCTTTTCTGGCCGGGCGCCACGAACCGTTAAGGACCACCTTCCCCGCCCCGGAAGGAGTTCCGTGTCAAGTCGTTCACCCATCCTTCGACATCCCACTGAAGGTGACCAGGCCGGCGGCATTGAATTCACTGGAAGAGCACGTGAGCGAACGGCTGCGCACGCTCGCCCAAACCCCGTTTGATTTGGAGAACGGTCCGCTGTGGAGGGTGGACCTCATCTATCGGGATGAACACGACTGCGTTCTTTGCTTCGTATTCCACCACATCATCTTCGATGGATGGTCGGTCGGGCCCTTTGTAGCTGACTTGACCCACACTTACAGTGCCTTCGTGAGGGGAGAGTCGCCGTCCTTACACGCGCTTCGATTACAGGAGGCAGACTACGCGGTTTGGCAGCACGGCGTCTATGGATCCGAGCGCATGGAGGAGTCCTTGTCTTTCTGGAAACAGAAGCTGAAGGACGCGCCTCCCAGTTTGGCCCTGCCCACCAGCCACCCTCGGATCGCGGAGCCTGGGTTTCGAGGTGACGTGGTATCCGTTCGCATGCCGAAGGACACTGTGCAAACGTTGCGCGACATCAGCCGCGAGGCGGGGGGCACGCTCTACTCCAGTCTTCTGACGTTGTGGCACCTTCTTCTGAAGCGGTATACGGGCCAGCACGACATTGTCTCCGGATCGGGAATCGCGGGACGGGACTGGACGGCGCTGGAGCCGGCCGTGGGCTTCTTCGTGAACACGGTGGTGATGCGGACACGCGTTTCTGAAGAGGTCTCGCTGCGGGAGGCCATCCGCGCGACACACAACGTGGTGATGGAAGTGCGCGAACATCAGCACGCGTCGTTCAAGAAGATCGTCGAGACGGTATGCCCCGAGCGGGACGCGGCCCGGAGTCCATTGTTTCAGGTGGTGTTCGTGCTTCAGAACATGCCCCCTGTAAACGTGCATCTCGAGGGCTTGGACGGCACGCACGTATACCAGCACAACGGGGGCGCCAAGTTCGACCTCGTCCTCGAAGCGGACGAACGCGGGGATGAACTGGAATTGCGGTTGGAGTATGCCACCGGCCTGTTTGACGCCCCGACCGCGCAGCGGATGCTCGATCACTTCCACCGTCTCGTCCTGGCTGCCGCTTCGCAGCCCGCGGCGTCTCTGCGCGATCTGGACATGTTGTCGAACGCGGAACGCGGACAAGTGCTCAGCGACTTCAACCGTACCGCGTGTGACTATCCCCGAAACGCATCCATTCCGCAGCTCTTCGAGGCCGTTGCAGAGCGCTTTGGTGCGTCCGTCGCTCTGTCCACGGGCGACACTTCGATGACCTACGCGGCGTTGAACGCCCGCGCGAATCAGTTGGCCGCCTATCTCATGGCGCAAGGCATTGGCCGAGACGCATTGGTAGGGCTGTGTGTCGATCGCTCGATCGAAGCGATCGTGGCGATACTCGGCATACTGAAGTCGGGCGGCGCGTACCTTCCGCTCGATTCCGCGTACCCAGAAGCGCGCCTGCGTCAGATACTCGACGACGCGCGGCCACCGCTCGTCATCGTCGAGGATGCGGCCGCGCCGCGCTTGGCGTCAACCGATACGAAGGTGCTTTCTCTGTCGCGCTTGCAGGAAGATGCCTCCCGATACTCCCCCGTGAACCTCACACCCGCCTCGGGACCCAACGACCTCGCATACGTCATGTACACGTCGGGTTCGACAGGAGTGCCCAAGGGAGTCTGCGTCGAACATCACAATGTCGTGAGATTGGTGTGTGGTGCGGACTATGCGTCGTTTGGCCCAGAAGAGGTCTTTCTGCAATTCGCGCCGCTGCCTTTCGATGCGTCCACATTCGAGATTTGGGGCGCGCTGCTGCACGGCGCACGGCTGGCGATCGCTCCTCCTGGGCCGCTTTCACTGGACCGGTTGGGCGAAGTCATCGAGCGAGAACGCGTCACTACGGCGTGGTTGACCGCGGGCCTCTTTCATCAGATGGTGGATGCCGTTCTGGGTCGCCTCCGAGGATTGCGCCAGTTGCTTGCGGGTGGAGACGTGCTCTCGCCGGCGCATGTCCGGCGCGTTCTGGAAGTGCTGCCCGGCATCCGCGTCATCAACGGATACGGGCCAACCGAATGCACGACGTTTGCCTGTTGCCATCCGATGTGCAGGCCTGAAGAGGTGGAGGAACCGGTTTCGATAGGGCGGCCCATCGCGAACACACGCGTGTACGTCCTCGACGAGTCTATGCACCCCGTACCGGTGGGCGCGGTAGGAGAACTGCACATCGGGGGAGATGGCGTTGCGCGGGGGTACTTGAATCGCCCTGAACTGACAGCTGAGCGTTTCGTTCCCGATCCATTTCAAGGTGATGACGGGGCGCGGGTATACCGCACGGGTGACGCGGTGCGTTTTCTTCCGGATGGCCGCCTTCAATTCCTCGGGCGCAAAGACCAGCAGGTCAAGATTCGAGGTTTTCGGGTGGAACTTGGGGAGATCGAGTCCGTACTAGCCGCCTGCCCCGCCGTCAAAGAGGCGGCGGTGATTACGCAACCGGATGCGAACGGTGATAAGCGTCTAATCGCGTATGTGACGCCCCGCCAAGTCAACGGCCACGCCACACCGGCGGTGAGAGACTTTCTGAACGAGCAGTTGCCTGCATACATGATTCCCAGCATAATAATGTGGCTTGAAGGCTTACCCTTGAATCCCAACGGAAAGGTGGATCGGGCTGCGCTGCCCGCGCCCAACCAGCCAGACGTACGCGAGTACTGTCCTCCCGCGACGGAGCCCGAGCGCGTGCTCGCGGGCATTTGGGCCGAACTCCTGAAGGTTGACCGTATCGGGCGGAACGAGGACTTCTTCGCTTTAGGGGGGCACTCGCTGATTGCTACTCAAATGGTATACCGGATCCAGGATGCCTTCGGTATACAATTCCCTCTGCGCAAGGTTTTCGAGTGCGGCACGGTGGCCGCGCTTGCCGAGGCTGTCGAAGAAGCGGTGATCGAGCACATAGAACGTTCGAGCGGCGAGCATGTTTAGGGGCGCCGCCGGGCCCGCTTGAGCGGACCCGAATGCTGATATCAGGGGAGAGCGGCATTTGGCTACCGCAATCGGAGTCAATCAAACGTCGTGAGGCAAGGGTCGATCGCGCCCCTGGAACGAGAGGCTGATGAGCGACAAACGCAGTGAACTTGAGAAGCGGCGGAGCCGCCTGACCCCGGAGCAACGCGCGCTCCTGGAGCAACGGCTGCGCGGGGGAGCGCCCGCTGCCGAGCCGGGCAGAACCGTACCCGTGCGGACGCCCGGAACACCGGTGCCGCTTTCTTTCTCCCAGGAAGGACTCTTCTTCCTGGAGCGTTTGTCGCCTGGCCTACCGGAGTACAACGTTCCTTTCGTCTTCTCTCTCAGGGGGCCGCTGGACGCGGCCCTCCTATCGCGAGCGTTTGATGAGGTTGTGCGGCGTCACGTGATCCTGCGCACACGCTTTGTATACGATTCTGGGAGGGTGACGCAGGTGGCCGGCGAGTTTCAGTCCGGCAGTCTGAAGGTGGAGTCCCTTGCGCCCGCCGAGGGGCAGTCTGCGTTGGAGCTGGCGTTGGCCAAGGCCCGTGATTTGGGCCGCATTCGTTTTGATTTTGTCACTGGCCCGCTGTTCCAGGCCGTGCTGTATCGCGTGTCCGACAGCGATGCTGTCTTGGCCATCGTGTTGCACCATACCGTCTTTGACGGATGGTCCATGGGCGTCCTGTTTCACGAGCTTCGCGAAATCTATAGTGCGTTCAGTGAGGATCGGGAGGCCCAGCTTCCGGAATTGCAGATTCAGTTCGCGGATTACGCCGTCTGGCAGCGAGACCGGGCCGCGAACGGCGCATTTCAACAAGACCTCGAGTACTGGCGTGGGCGGCTTGAGGGTCCGCTTCCCGAACTGCCGTTCCTGCGTCCACAGCCAGCGGGTAATACAGCCGCGCCGAGTGGCGGGTTGGCGGTGAGGCGCCTGAGTCCCGCGACGGTCGCGGCGGTGACGGACTTCTGCCAGAATCGCCAGACCACCCTGTTTATCACGCTCCTGAGCGTGTGGAAGACGCTTCTGTTCCGCTACTCCGGTCACGTCGATATTCTGGTGGGAACCGCCGTTGCCGGGCGCAGGCAATCCGAGCTTGCCCCGCTGATTGGGTACTTCGTCAACACCATTATTCTTCGCACGATCTTGGAGTCAAGCCTGACGTTTCAACAGCTCTTGTCGAGGGTGCATGAGTCCACCCTCGAAGCACAGGATCACCAGGAACTTCCTTTTGAGACGCTGGTACAGGAACTGAAGCCTGACCGGCTCCCGGGAAGGGTGCCGCTCCTGCAGAATATGTTCGTCGTGCAGAACGCGCCGGCCGAGCAACTGGCCTTCGCGGGAATTGAGGCGGAAACGATCGAAGTACACAACGGCACCGCCAAATTCCCCTTGACACTCATGGTGAATGAGGATGCTCGGGGTGTCCGCCTGGATCTGGAATACGAGAACGGTGTTTTCGACGCGGCCGCCGCCGAGCGGTTGCTCTCGCGATTCGAGCGCGTGCTTTCGGATGCGATTGGACATCCCGAGAAAACCCTTACGGGTCTGGCGTTCCTTGCTCCCGAGGAGGAAACTCTGCTCCTGCACGGATGGAACGCCACGGCTCGCGACTATCCCAGGGCCTCCACGATTCCGGCCGTGTTCGAGGGTCAGGCTCGCAAGACCCCGCATGCGACCGCCCTCGCCTTTGAGGGGACAGTACTCTCGTACGAAGAAGTCAATAACCGCGCGAACCGCTTGGCGAGGTGTCTCGCGGCACACGGCGCACGTCCCGGACACGTTGTTGCGGCATGCATGGCGCGGTCTTCGGATTTGGTTATCACGATACTGGCCATTCTCAAGGCGGGCTGTGCCTATCTTCCACTCGACCCGGAGCATCCCAGAATACGCATACTCCAGGTCCTCCGCGATGCCCGGCCCGGACTATTGATCGTGCCGGGCGAGGGAGAGCTTGCCCAGTCCGCCGCCGAGTCAGGTATCCTCGCGTTTTCGCTTGAAGCCGTGAAAGATGAACTATCCGCCTATGCGCCGGACAATGTTGAGGCGGCTCAAACCAACGGGAATTCCCTGGCCTACGTGATGTACACGTCCGGGTCTACGGGGGGGCCCAAAGGCGTATGCGTGCCGCACCGCGGTGTCCTGCGGCTCGTCATCAACACGGACTATATCGATATCGGGCCTGCTGATCGGATCGCGCAGGCCTCGAACATGGCGTTCGACGCGGCGACATTCGAGGTGTGGGGTGCGCTGCTGAACGGGGCGTGCCTGGTCGGGATCCCGCGCGATGTTCTGCTGTCGCCAAGGGACTTGAAGAAGTGCCTTGAGCGCGAGCGCATCGACGCGATCTTCGTCACGACCGCCTTGTTCAATCGTATTGCCACACGAGAACCGGGTACTTTTGAATCCGTGGGCACCGTGCTGTTTGGGGGCGAGGCGGTGACCCCCAAATGGGTGAGACGCGTTCTCGAAGCCGGCCCGCCGCGGCGTCTCCTCCACGTGTACGGTCCGACGGAATGTACGACGTTTGCCACGTGGCACCTCGTCCAGGCGGTGGACGCTGACGAGGTGACAATCCCCATAGGCAAACCCATCGCCAATACAACCGCCTACGTGCTTGGGGACCACCTGTGCCCCGTCCCCGCGGGCATTCCCGGTGAACTGTACATCGGGGGGGATGGCGTCGCGCTCGGCTACTGGGAGGCCAAGGAGCTTACCCGCCAGCGTTTCGTGCCCGACCCCTTCGCCGGGCGGGATGGGGCCATGCTCTACCGGACAGGCGATTTGGTCAAACGCACTCCGGACGGGCTCATCGAATTCCTCGGGCGGATGGACGATCAAGTGAAGATCAGGGGATTCCGCATCGAGGTGGGGGAGATTGAAGGCATTCTCCAACAGTGCCCGGGCGTAAGGGATGCCGCAGTTGTGGTCCGGAGTTGTGAAGGAGGCGGCAAGGAACTGGTGGCCTACTACGTGGCTCAGGAAGGAGACAGCTCGGGAACGGATGCCATTCGCGAACATCTCCGCCAGCAGATTCCCGACTATATGGTGCCGTCTCTTTTCGTCCGGCTCATGGAATTGCCGCTGACTGCCAACGGCAAAATCGACAAACAAAACCTCCCCGAGCCGCACCAGGCACGGGGCGAGTACGCCGGTAAACAGGAGCCTCCAGCTACGGAACGCGAGATTGCATTGGCCGCGCTCTGGTCGGACGTGCTCGAAATGCCACACGTCGGGCGGACCGACAACTTCTTTGATATCGGGGGAAACTCCCTGTTGGCGATCCACCTGATGTCCCGAATCGAAGACGCCTTCCAGATCCAGTTTCCGTTGCGGGATTTGTTCGAGTACCCCAGGCTGGACTCTCAAGCACTGCGAATCGAGCGTCTCGTTACGCCACACGCGCAGCCCCCCAGCGAAGTGTCCGAAACCCGACTCATGATCCCAGTCCGGGCGGAAGGCTCCAAGAGACCACTCTTCTTTGTCGCGGGTGCGGGCGACGTGATTGGGACCTACACCACGCTGGTGAGTCTGCTCGACCCGGAGCAACCGTTCTACGGCTTTCCCGACCCAATGTACACTACCCTTACCGCAGCGGAAATCACGGTGGAGCGTTTGGCGGAACTGTACCTGCGCGAGGTGCGTTCCAAGCAAGACACGGGCCCCTACGTTCTCGGTGGATATTCCTTCGGGGCTATCGTGGCTTACGAGATGGCCCGGCAGCTTGTCGCGGCAGGAGAGCAGGTGGGCCTTCTGGTCCTCGTCGATACCAGCGCCGGTACTACAGGGCGCCCCGGCCTCATTCGTGTCCTGCGGTCCATGGGGCCCCGTGCGAAGTACGTGGCCGCGAAACTGCTCATGTGTTTTCGGTGCCGGGCGAGCCTTCTCCAAGATTTTCGCATCATTTTCAAGATCGGTCTGTCTCGATTGTTTCGCAAGACGACGCCTCAACCCGAGGAGCCGAGCATCCGCGAGTATGTCATCTGGTCGCTTCGAGACACGTCGAGACTGGACCGCACGGGAAGGCAAGACTCGGAAGCAGCGAGCATTCGTGAAGCAAGATTGCGCATGCTTGACCAACCTCACATCCGCAGACTGAACCGCTCCATTTCCGCAGCACTGGTTTCTTACCAAGCGTATCAGTTCCAATCCTATCCAGGTAGCCTGACGCTGATCCGCGCTGGCGACAATCCGTCGTATTTAGGCGGGACGGATACCACTAGAGGTTGGGGCAAAGTTGCCTTGGGGGGCGTGGATGTGCATATTGTCCCCGGGACGCACGACACTCTGTTTCAGCAACCGTACGTTTCTGAAGTGGCCCGGCACCTTCGATGTTGCCTGGAGCGGGTTCACTCAGACGGGACCATAGACCGAGCTTGACCACGAAGGCGTGGTTGGTTGGCGCTGTAGTTGGACCCACCATGGAGACGGGCGTCTCGATGCGGCTTGACCGCGGGACGGCGCTTCTCTTCTGCTTCTTCCCGCATTAGCCGACGCATCACCTGTCGGCGACTTTCCCCGATGTACCGAAGTTGCTGATGTGCGCGGGACCGATCTGTGCCTGGAGGCGTGCGACAGGTGTCAAGTCAGGTCGTTATGTCAATTATTGCTCTTATGATTGGCTTGGCCATCTGAATTTATTGATTATACTGAAATTATTGAATCATATTTGACACATCTCGGGTTAAGCGGATTGTACGTGCCAAAAAATGGCCATTACGTTCAAATGTGGTCACGAAATCGCATCCTGATGGGCTAGGGTTCATGTATTGAAAGTACTGGTATCAAACAACTTAACATGGTTTGTTTTGCGTTGGCATAACGGTTGCACAAGGCACCAATGACACTTGAATGGTGCCGAATTCCCCGCAAGGGGGCTGGTGCGAACGGCGTATAGCCAATGAACAGGCGAGCTTACGACGCTGGTAGTAGTTAGCCTAGATGCTCGTTGGGAAGAGATTGCCATGAAAAAGCAAACCGAACGAATCCGAATCTTGACGTTGTCCATGTGCTTGGTGCTCATGGTCTTCTTTACGGGCTGCCCGAGCGGGGACACCCCTCCGGTGACGAATCCGCCCGTTGACGAAAATCCGCCACCTGACGGTGGGACGCCGGTCTCCGTAAGCGTAGCGCCGGCGCGCGCCGTCTTGGGTGTGGGACAGGTCCTCAAGCTTGAGGCCAAGTCCGACGGCGCCAAGAAGGAAGACTACGTTTGGTCGTCAAGCAACCCGTCCGTTGCCAGCGTTGACCAGTCCGGCACGGTGCGCGGCGTTTCTGGCAGTTCCTCCGAGGTCACGATTACGGCCACCGGCAACAAGAGCAAGAAAGGCGGCAAGTCGCGCGTCATTATTGCCCAGGTGTCTGTTTCGTCCACTGGAGCGCCTCTGGCGATTGGTGGGACCGAGAAACTCACCGCTTCTTCGACCTACTCTGGAGACACGAGTTTCGAGTGGGCTTCGAGCAACTCCGGCGTAGTTTCCGTGGCCGCGAACGGCACGGTCACCGCGGCGAGCGCCGGGACCGCGACGATCACGGCCACCGGCAGTGTGAGCCGCGCGAGCGGTTCCAAAGAGGTCACCGTTGCGAAGGTGACGGTTTCGTATTCCGGCGAGCCGCTGTCGGTTGGCTGGAGCGAGCAGTTTAACGTGTCCTCGACGTATGCCGGGGACACTTCGTTTTCGTGGGAGTCGAGCAACCCGGGCGTCGCGTCGGTTTCGGCCAATGGCACGGTGACTGCCCAGGCCCTGGGCTCTGCGACGATTACCGCGACCGGCAACGGGAGCGGGTTCAGCGGTTCGCAGCAAGTCACGGTCGTTCCGGAAAACGATAGCATGCTGATTTGGGACGGCGAAGTGGCGTATTCGGGTGAATACGGCTCGTTGAGCACGGCGGACCCGTTCCGCGGTACGGCCTGCTACGAAGGCACCCCCGATCAATGGCACACGCCCACGTTGATCCTCAGCGGAGTCAGTTCGTATCGGGCGGACATCTCCGGTTATGACGAGATATGGTTCTTCGCGAAAGCCAACCAGGCGGGCAAGAGTTTCGGTCTGGCCGTTTGCGGCTGGCCGAACTGGAGCAACTACGTTTCCATCGACCCGTACATTCAAGGCGGCGCGCTGGACACGACGTGGCGCCTGGTGCGGATTCCGATTGCCAGCCTCAAGACCGCCTCGTATACCCTGAATTCGATCGAGACGCTTTCATTCGGCTTGGCCGTTCCCACGGGCGGACACAAGTTTTACGTGGATGAAATCTGGGCCGTGGACCTGGACACCGTGAATCCTGACAACACACCGCTCACGGGTCAGTTGAAGTCGCTGTACTTCGGCGATGTGGCTTTGAACACGTCGGCCCAGCTCACCGTGCCGGTCAGCAACATCGGCGTCGCGAACCTCGAAGTCTCCGGCGTGACCATCGCCAATGACGCTCGCGGCGAGTTCTCCGTCGATTCGGGCAGTTTCGTAGTGGCGCCAGGTGCGAGCCATACCATCACCGTCACCTTGACCCCGACGGTTCCGGGCGCCAAGAATGCCACGCTGCAGATCGCGCACAACCTCACGCCACTGGGCGCCGTTTCCAAAGCGTCGCTCATCGCGGCGGGCGTCGGTCCGCGCATCGCCGTGTCGCCGTCGAGTCTTTCGTTTGGTTCGGTGGCGCAGGGCCAGCAAGCCAGCCTGCCGCTGACCGTCAAGAATACCGGTAACGCGGACCTGCACGTTTCGAGCATCCAGTCCTCCAATGGCGCGTTCTCCGTACCGGCAGGCGCGCTGACGATCGCGCCTTCGGGTCAGCAGGTAGTCAACGTCACCTTCGCGCCGGCCCAGGCGGTGTCCTACAACGCGCAATTGACGCTCAATTCCGACGATCCCCTGATCCCGCAGCGGACGCTGTCCGTCGGCGGCACAGGATTGGCTTCGGGTTCGGCGGCGAACTTGAACCTGCATGTCAGCAGCACGACCTCCTCGCAGGTTGCGCTGTGCTGGCCGCTGCTGCAGAACGCGTCGCAGACCCGCGTGTACGTTGGTCCGGAACCTTCGAGCAGCGGCACCGGCTCCCTGCCGATGCAGAAGCTCGTGGCCACGCTTTCGGGTTCGCAGCAGGAGTACACAGTTCAAGATCTCGCTCCGGCAGTCGATGCTTTCTTCTACGTGCAGACGCTGAATGCCAGCAGCCAGACGATCGGCGAGTGCCACACCCATGTGCGCACGCCGGGTGGACCGCGCGCCGCGTTGGATACGGCCGTCCGCGAAGTCCACATGGTCGCGCCGAACGTACTCGAGGTGGTCATGGCGGACTTCATGGTCCACTCGTTCTCCTCGATGTCGGATACCTACGACCAGGGTGTGAATGAGATCGTCGGCGACCACGGTTTGCAGTGGCAGACCGGTACGTGGACGGTGATTCGCCAGAGCGGCGCTCCGATTCCTGTCGTGAACGTGTATCGCCATTCGGTGCCCGTTGGCCAGAATTACTATGAAGTTGCCTACCAAGGTTCGACCGCGGACAACTTGCTAGATGTTGACCACCGGATCTTCCTGGTCCTTGGCAGTCCGGTTGGATCGCGCGACGTGTTATCGGTGCTGGGTCCTCTGGACACGAACATTGTGGTGCCGTTCAGCGATCAGTACCTTGAGACTCCCGTCATTCAGGTCAACCAGGTTGGCTACAGCCCGCGCGCGACCGAACGCTACGCCTACGTGTCGGGCTGGATGGGCAGCGGCGGGCCGTTGGACCTTTCCGGTTTCCCGGCCCAAGCGAAGGTGCTGATCGACCACGCGAACCCGCTGACTCCCCGCACGGTTGCGTTGAGCAACCTGCCGCTGAACGACCGCACCGCCGCCGGCCAGGTGGACGGTGACTCCGGTACGCCCGTGAAGGATATCGACCTGTCGTCCCTTCCGGCCGCTGAAGGCATGGTTTACCGTGTGCAGATTCCCGGCGTCGGCGTGTCGTGGCCGACCCAGGTAAGTGAAGCGGCCGTGCAGAAGGCTTTCTACACGGTAGCGCGTGGTCTTTACCACAACCGTTGGGGCCGCGATCTCAAGCCGCAATGGACGGAATTCTCGTCGCGTCCGTCTGACCATCCGACGGTGTTCACGGCCGAGTTGGACGATCCGACCCAGTTCCATTCCCAGGACACCCCGCACGTTGGCGAGCGGCCGCTCGTCGGCGGCCACCACGATGCGGGCGACTTCGATATCCGTCTGTTCCACTACGTGACCGGCCTCTTGCTCATGCGAGCCTTCGAGGTTAATCCCGATGCGTTCACCGACGGCCAGTTGACTATCCCCGAAAGCGGGAATGGCATCCCCGATCTCTTGGACGAGGCGTTGTGGAGCCTTGCCGCGTGGGAGCAATTGCAGGAGGCGGATGGCGGCGTCCGCATGGGTGTTGAGTCCTATCGTCACCCGTGGGGTTTCTACTACGCGGATGAAGAGCCGTTGCCTTACTGGACCTATGCGCGCGAGCCGGTCCATACGATTCGTGTGGCCGGCCTGTTCGCCCAGGCGTCTAGGCTTGTCGCCCCGTATGATGCGGACAAGGCGGCGGAACTGGAAGCGCGCGCCAAGGCGGCCTACGCCTACGCGCTGGCAAACGGCGCAGGCTTGCACAACGCGGGTCCGACAATGTACGCGGCGGGTGAACTGAGCGAGTTGACGGGTATCTCCGAATACGAGACCATGTTCGAGTCGACCTGGCAGGCATTTGACCAGTGGGGCAATGGCCCTGACATCTTCCCGCTGCCGGCATGGTTCAATTCGCACCTGGTCAACGATTGGCAACCAATTCTGACGGATTTCGTAATGGGCTATGTTGAGAGCCCTCAGGCCAACCCGACGTACCGCAGCCAGACATACACCCAGCTTCAGACGCACGCCCAAGCGGTGATCGACCGGATCGCGACGCAGTATGCCCACCGCAACGCGCGTTCGGTTGGCGCCAAGCCGGACTGGGGCGCGACCACGACCATGGGCTACTATCTGAGTCCCTTGTATGCTATGCTTCAGACGGGCGCGCTGTCGCCCCAGGCCCAGCAAGCCTACATTAATGCTATCAGCCTTTGCGCGGACTACCAGATGGGCTGCAACCCGCTCGGGATGGTGTGGGTGACGGGGCTTGGTTCGCGGCACCCCGAGGATCCGCTGCACCTCGATACCCTGAGCTTCCTCAAGGATGGTTACGGTCTGATGCCCGGCATCCCAGTCTACGGTCCCGTTGAACAACTGAATAAGGTCGAGTACGTGCAGTATGCCGAGCGGCTCTTTTACCCGGCCCTGCCAAACACCCCGATCTTGATGCGCTATGGTGACTGCCACGGTCTCGCACAGATGAGCGAGTTCGACATCGGCTTGCAGGTGCGCAACGCCCAGTTGTTCGGGATTCTGATGGCGCCCGGATTCCAGCCGCCCGCGTCGTGGTTGCCTTTCGGCAGCGAGCACCTGAACCCCCTGCCCCCGAGACAGCAATAATCCTATGCCGCCGCACCGACTTCAGGTGAATGCGGTGGACAAGAAGTGGAATTGGGAAGTCAGTTCGGTCCGCCCGCTGATTATGGAACAGCGGGCGGACCGTTTACATTCGCCGAAATTCAAAGAAAGCACGCCCGTGCGCTGTTACTCCTCTCTGTTCGGCTTCTGCTCCCAGAGCATAGCGAGTTCAACTGGCCGCGCGTCAGATAACCGTACCACAAAGAAGAGTTCGCTCGGGCGTATGGCTCGCCTAAAGTAGCTCCTGTTCCAGTCGATAATTCGCTTGATTAGCAGCAGGCCGAGTCTGCGCATCGCAGTACGGATCGGTATCCATGTAAGCCCTGTGCGAAGGTCCATCATCGCATCCAGTGCAAATACTTTGGTACGCTGTTGGTTTTGCGAAAGGGGATGGGCATAAATACTGTCAAAAGTCAGCGGAGACTCGAATACAGGGGGAAGTGATACCTCTGAACCTGGGTCGCCCTCTGGGTAACGTTCACTCGCGTGATAGTGGTTTGTGTACAGGTAGAGGAAAGTCGGCTTGTGTTGTGTCGATTGCAGAGCGTCAAGGACAGCAAGAGTCGTGTACTTGTGGTCAGGGTGTCTGTCGATGGGAGGGAACGGAGTCACGATGATATCAGGAGTTACTGTGTCGATGAGGTTGCGGAGATCGGCTACCAAGGCCGGCCAGGATGCAACGCCAGAAGAGGGGGGCGAGAAAGGGGACAAGTTGACAGTCCGATAGAAGGCGGGATCGCGTACTTGGGTGCCGCTGCTCACGACGGGCCGAGGAGACGATGCGCGCATTTCGCGGAGCGTTCCATCGAAGTAGCCGAGGTTGACGCACCGTTCAGGAGGGACCCCACCGAGCCAAGGCACACTCACACTCTCCCACGTACGCACCAATCCCACCTTCGTGAGATGCGCCGCGGAATCGTCAAAAACCTCGCGGTACTTTCCGTCTGTACCTTCGCCCGCCGTCACAGTGACCACAAATGAGTCCGTGGTCGAATAGAGGCCATATGCGGCAATCTCGGCATCGTCAGGATGTGGGGCAAGTACGAGTATGCGAGATCTTGACACATCGGGATTACTGAAGAGGATAACTTTGACTGTCAAGGGAGATAGGCAGATGAACCGTCGGCGCTGAATGTCCAGAGTCAACGGCCCGTCTCGGCGCGGATTGAGGTTTGTGAGGTTTAGGAAGCGAATACCATGGGCGCCCCTCTCAAAACAGTGCGTAGCGGTTCGATCTTCGTATGAGAGCGTGATTGTGGGCCGGAACATCCAGCCGAGCATGGTGGATACGATACCGATCTCAAGAAAGGCGGTATCCCAATCCTCGCCCATCGCGGGCAGTTGGATACAGTTTGCTTGTATGCTCCCTTCTAGGGTTCTTGCGGCAGTCTGGTCAAAGCAATAGTTGTAGTCCTTCCGAACGTCATATCCATAGGCACGGGCGCGAATAATCAGAAGTACGACAGCGGATGAGAACGCACCTAGTGAAATTGCGGCCACGAGCAGGCCTGCCATGGATTCCTCCTTTACCAGTACTCATAAGGGTTTCCGTACTTGATTTCCATGTACGCTGATATGCTTGAAATGGAACCAAGTGCCGTTTTGGCCAGCAGCGGTAGGAAGCGAAGTGCCTTCTGGGAGACGGGAAGTCCTCGAAGCTTCCTGAGATGCCTTAGTGAGAGCGAATTCAGGATGAGTTCCATACGGCGTTTGGCGAACTCGACCTTGAGGGTCTCATGCAGCCAGTGAGAATTCTCATTCATTTGCCGTTTCAGATAGACTGCGGCGTCCTCGGCTTCCGTACGGTGAGCCGCGATGTGGTCCAGAATGCACTCATTGATGAATGATCCCAGAACGATTCGCTTCTCATGGCGCATAATCGTCCGGAGTGACAGGATAGCTTGAAAGTAATGTGATGTCCCCGGAACGTGAATGATGCGCGCCTTGTTTGGCTCTTCGGTCAAGAAATTCGTTATGAGCATTTTCGTCAGGAGGCCGTCTTCTACCGGGATATTGCCGGGAAACCACATGCGCCTGGCAATCTCACCGCGTATACAGTACAAGCTGCCAGCAAGGTGCCCCTGGAATGCAGCGCTGGAGACTTGCGTGGAGAACCACTCAAGTGGCGTCTTCTGCGTCTTCTGCGAGAAGTCCTTCAAAGGTGTGTCTACGGTTGCGTATGCAAATGGATCGGCTACGAGACTCAGGAGGAGTCTCTCCAAGGTGTCGGGTTGGCCGCATTGGGTGTCCGCATCCATGAGGATGAAGTAATCGGTTTTAGGGTCGGCGAATTCATGTATGAAGCGATTCCAGGCGTTGCACTTCCCGGGTTCGTCCACCTCCTCTACGGAGAAGGACACGCTGCGGTTTCGCGGCACCGCTTCCGCTCGTGCGCATTCCTGGCGTGCGATCTCGGCAGTGTCGTCCGTACAACCGTTTGGGACACAAATCACTTCGACGCAATAGTCGGCGGGCTGTGGTGAAGCGATGAGCGATTGGGCTGCCAAATGGCGAATGGTGTTCGCGATAACACTGGCTTCGTTGTGGGCAAGGATCCCTATGCAAACGTTCATTGATGTCCCCAAGCAGCCGACACGAGTGCTTTACGACTCTGCGCTGAGCCCGCCCTGCATTCAGACCCCAAGCACCCAATTATAAAGTGACCCCTGTCACGACGCAAACGGACATGATGGGGCAGCAAGAAATGCATTGAAGTAGTTAATCCAAACTGTAAAAGATCCCGCCGCTCAAAATGCGCTTACATCATTCCCGAGACTGGGATCGATAGCGACACGAAGGTGCACTTGCAAGGAGGTCATGGCGCTCGGGCTCCAGGAAGGACATAGCGCGAAGCGCTCGTGTCGCTAAGAGATACCCCGTTCTACTACTTGAAATCGCTCGCGGTTGGTGTCGTTACAGGGTAGGTCTCAATAGAAATAGACATCGGTCGACGTAACACCCATGCGACACGGCCCCACGCTGACGAAAGACTCCACTTTCTTGGCGCGATTCTCCGTCCGCAGACTTATATATCGCCATGAATCGTCTATGACAATTATTGCGCCCGGCTTCACATTCTTCTCGATATGATGGAAACATGTTGGGCGAACCTGTTGGGAACCTTCCTGCCCATCCACAACGTAGACATCAAAGGGCTCACTGGGCAGTGCGTTCAAATACTCTGAACGATCAAAAGTGTCCGGGTTCCAGAAATCGAATGGCTTAAGTTGGATGGTTGCATTCAGCAGACCCTCTTTCTCGATCCGGTCCTGAACCAACGAATGCCATTCAGGATTGTCTTCAACCGAAAAGACCCTTGAAGTCCGCCGGGCGAAGAATAATGTTGAGCCGCCAGACCCGTACTCAAATACGGTCATGTGGGGCTTGAGATACTCCGCAAGGAAATCGATCACGGCAAAGGACATCCACGGAAGTTCAAAATCCAAGGGGGTCTTTCGCGTCACGAGGCTCTTGCGAAGGTAGCGTGGCACGGTGCTGGGATGCGTCAGAAGATGAGCAAGCAGTCGGCAGACTTTTTGTGGTGCGCTTCCTGTCATTTGGGGTTGCCTCCTCTGACGCATAGGCTATGGGTGCCCGAGCCGCCGAGTATTGATGAACTGGACAATCGGTTACCGAAAGAAAAACACGATGACGAAGGAAGCACTTGCATCATCACAAACATTTGGTAAGGCACCTTCTCCAAGCAACGACGGCCGTTAGAGAGCACAGCCGTCCTTCTTGGTCATTCTTGCAGCCAATGAAGCTGCTTGTCAAGCAGCCAGGATGGAACTTGCCCAGCCGGGGACTCAAAGGGCGAGTCGCACCCGAAAAGGGTTTGCGAGAAGGGCTCTCCGCACTTCCTCGGCTTCCCTCCAGTCCTCTTGAATGTTCCAACAACGAGTAGGTGACGATTAGCCCAGCACGCTGGCAATATCTCGATTCTGCAGCGGGCGGCGGGGGGGCGACATATGTGCCGTGCAAGCCCTATTGACTTCAATTATCAACTTGAGTTTGATGCTGCGGTGTTTCATACTTCTGTCTTCTGCGGAACACGGGAGCCGCCGTTGCCCAATAGGTGCCCTTGACTGTCGTTTCGGCGTGGAGGGCTCAATCCTTTCGCTCAAGAGTGACGATTCGCTTGCAGAGATTGAATGTTTTATTGGTGGTACAAATATAAAAATATTTATATGTAAATATCGTATATGATGTTAATGCCGCATTACTTTTAGCATAATCCATCGATACCGATCAAGAGGTAGATGAAGTTGGCGAATACCGATACTCCGGGTGGCAAAAGCCAAGAGTTCTTTTCGCGCGATATGGTTCTGGCAGTCCCGTGGACACTCCTCGGGAAGGCCGCGCAGTTTGTGGTCTATTTTCTCATTTCTGTTGTGTTGGTCCGCCAGCTCGGGCCCGATCAATATGGGCTGCTGAAGGCTTGTGAAGTAATCGGAACTTGGCTGGTCATCCTCTGCGAGCTAGGTCTGAATACCTCATTGATACGGTTTGTACCAGAGCTCATTGTGAGGCGCAGCCGTGCTGGACTTGTGCGTCTCATTAGCCGTATTGCCTTTATGCAGTTGGGGATGCTCGTGCTGGCAAGTTTTGTGCTGCACTTCTTGAACCCGCAGATTGACACTTGGTATTTCAAATCTGACGCAGGCTATCTTCTCTCAGTAACCGTGGGTGTCTTCGGATTTCGCTTGTTGCGTGCTCTCATTGAAGACACGTTGACGTCGTTGTATTGCGCGCGATTCGCGTCGCTTTTGGGCATTTGCGCGGGTTTCCTGTGGCTAGCACTGGTTCTGATTGTGTTGGATAGGTATGGTACGGCACTGGCCGCACTGGCGATTCAAGCCGCGATTGCTGCATTGTTTGCACTATGCGGAGGTCTTAAGGTTGCCAGCATATTGAAGGCGTTTCCTAGAGATGGGTCTTCATATGGGGTAGGCAAGCGCCGCGTTTTGTTCATGGGATTGTCCACTATGGTAAATGCGGCGGGGCTCATCTTCTTGCGGCAGTACTCAGAGTTGTTCTTTCTGAGTATCTGTTTTTCGCCCACGCTGGCGGGGATATACGGACTGGGCTGCGAAACCCCGCTCATGGTCATTGGATTTGTCCCCATGGCCCTGCAAACCCTCTTTATTGCCGGTTTTGCAGAAGCGTACTCGAGAGACGAGGCGTGTTTGGGGCGATTGACTGCGGCATTCTATCGGATGCTCATCCTGGCGGTGGTGCCGTTCGCCGCGTTTGGGGTGTTTTTTTCGGGGCGGGGGATTGAACTGATTTATGGCGCGGAAATGAAGGATGCCGGCCCGATTGCGGCGACCTTCTGCGTGCTGCACTTGCTGTCCACGATTTGGACCCCGCTCTCGATGGCGATTGTTGCGAAAGAGAAGGTCCCCAGCATGCTCTGGCTGACGGTGCTTCAGGTGATTATCAACATTATCTTCGATGTGACGCTGATCCCCCGTTGGGGAATGTATGGGGCGGCGGCGGCGGTCTTTCTGACGTTCGCTGTGGCGGCGCCGATCCAGTTGTACGCCATCAAGCGGATTGTTGGGGGCATCTATTTCCCGGGCTGGTTCTTCGTGAAGATCAGCGTGCCGCTCGTCATCCTCGCGGCGGTGTTGTCGCCGCTGGCGCCGCATTTGAATGTCGTGACGCTGTTCGCACTGGGCGGGGGCTATCTGGCGGCGTTCCCGGTGTTGATTCGCGTGTTGCGTCTTATCCACGAGGACGAAGTAAGCGAAATCCGGGCGCTGAACATTCATAAGCTTAACCGCGTCATGGACTTCTTTGTGAGGCCGGCCCAGGCGTAATCTGGGATTCCACCGGAATTCGACTGGATTTGAAATGCCCCACGATTTGTGCCGTCCCCGTGGCGTTCGGGTCTTGGTGTGACTATTTGGATGTCGATGTTTTGACAATCAAAAGATCGCCATGTGATGATGTGTTGTGGGTTTGTGGAACATCTCCTGGACGGTAGCGTGCTTGAAGCAAGTGGAAGGTGTACGCAATATGACTTTGGTGAAGAGAATCGCCGGCAAGGCCATGTGGCATCTGTCGAATCGCTCATTGCTCGCACGTTCCGCTTTGCGGGATCTGGGGCTGCGCATCAAACCGGGCTGGATAGGACCCGCTGTCGCTTACATCCCCTTTTCCGGGAAACCGCTCCTCCTTACATCGATTCACGAGAACTACTTGACCTTCCAGCTCTTCTGGTACGGATGGACATTTTACGAACCGGAAACGGCCCGTTTTCTAAAGGAAATTGCGCCCAGCTTGACGGTTTTTGTGGATGTTGGCTCTAACATCGGATTCCTGAGTCTGGTAGCGGGTCTCACCAATCCCGGACTTCGGTGTTTTTCATTCGAACCCAACCCCAAACTGTATCGCATACTCGTGGAAAATGCCCAGATCAATGAAGCGCCTATCACTGCCGAGAATGTCGCGGTTTCGTGCGGCACGGGAACTCGCGCGCTATATCTTGCGAACTCGGATATGAGTGCTTCGCTGGAATCAGACTTCTCCGGCGAGGCGGTTCGCAGTGAATGCTCCACACAAACGGTCACCCTTGACGACTATTTTGGGTCGGAGAAGTACCGTGACCTCGATCTTTCGAATGGGGTGCTGAAGATCGACGTTGAAGGTCACGAGGAATCTGTCCTGCAAGGGGCCCGTGCCACGCTTGCCAAGCATGGTCCTGAGATCATACTCGAAGTGTTGAAACCCTTCAGCGAAGAGTGCGAGGCAGGCCTGAAGATGCTGGGCTACCGTTTTTTTCACATGACCACGTCGGGTTTCCGGGAGTCCTCTCACTTGGTTCCGAATAAGCAAGACAGGTACATCTTATTCAACATGTTCTTGACGCGGAAGCGCTCGCAGGAAGACCTCGACCGTGTGTTTGCAGCATATGCAGGCTCTCTCGCGTCTACGGATTTTGCCAGCACAAGCATATTGACCCGGCCTGAAGCGGAGTGATTTGTCGTTTGGCCGCCGCCTCGTGCAGTGTGGAAGTATACCCGGTTTGGCGGCCGAACCGTTACGCGCGGCGGGCGGGGCTTCGGAAGTAGTAGAGTGTTGCCGCGACGGCCAGAATGACGTGGCCGTTGAAGTAGACCGATGTCTGCCGGAATTCCCATTCGGTCCAGCTCTGCAGCATGATGCCCCATAGACTGAGGAAGGCGCCCAGCCGCACACGGCTCATGAGGTCCCGATTGCGCATGAACAGGACCTGTCCGGAAATCCATAGCCAGCGGCCGAAGATAGCCAGCACCAGACTGAGCCCTGGCCAGCCGAGTTCTGCCACGGTGATGAGGTAATAGTTGTGAGCGGGCGCGGCCTGTGTGGGACCGCGTGGGGGCTCGTTCAGGCTTGGGTAGGGCGTGATAGGGAGACCTCCCTCAATGGTCTCGTAGCCGGCTTCGATCGCGTAGCGATTGGTGACCCAATAGCTCCAGTTGTTGAGGCCCATTCCGGAGAGGGGAAAGTCGCGAATAGCAGGCATGCCCATGCGAAAATAGCTACCCCGGTCGCCTTCCTGGGTGAAGTACTCTTCGCTCAGATTGGTTCCCTGCATCCGGCTCGATAGCGTGTCCCATGATTTTGCGAGCATCAGGGTCATCAGTAGTATTCCCAGAATGGCCAGACCCGCGTTGCGGGGACTCAGCCGAAAGCCCGTGCACATCAGAAATGCCACGGCCGATATGAGGAATAGCGCGACCACGCCCATGCGGCTGATGGTGAACAACACGCAGGCCGTGGCACCAAGGAACGCAATGACGCTGGCCGTTCGCATGCGGGGCCCGACACCTTCCGCAAAAAACACGGCGATGAAGATCGGTACACACTGCAGGCAGTACATGGACAGCGAGTTGGGATGGCCGAGGGTGCCTTCTATGCGATGCATTCCGTAAGCATAGCGGTCCAGCAAGCTGAGGACGGTCTCGTAGCAGACTGCCCCGATCAGGGTCCAGATGAAGATACGCACTTCGCGAGGCCGGCGGATGTACATGGCCACCGCCGCAAACAGCAGGATGGCGCGTGCAATCTTCGTGCATTCGAATATGCCAAATAGTTTGGGTTGGCTGAACAATGCCACGTTGATACAGCACCACAGAAGAAACGAGATCTGGAACCCCAAGCTTGGGGGCCAATAGAGGCGGAAGCCGTCGCGCCGGCGCATGATGAGACTGCTGACGAGCAGGATCACCGCGAGGAGGTCGAGATAGGAAATCTCGATTCCGCGGGTGGTCCCGCGGTACCAGTCTCTACTCAAGAAGTTGATGTCCGTGGGAAGGCCGAACAGCGAGGCAGGCTGCGTGACCCCCAGCACCAAGGCCACAAAGACTGCGTCATGGATGCGCCGGGAGGTTGAAGCCAACAAGATCCCCGCGGGTACGCAGATGGCGCTGCCGATATAGAAGATGAGGTACTTCGATTCAATCACCGCGGGGAATCCTCTATCAGAGCCTCCAAGTCATTCTTCATCAGCGTGTAGAGATCGTCTAGTCGCTTGGGCACGATGGGCGGCGTGATGTTGGACATGAAGGCGGCGGTTGAATCCTTGTCGTGCGGCGTGTATCCGTGCATGGCGGCCAGCGGTTTGACGCCCATATGGCTGGGGCACAGGAGGACGCCGGGGTTCATCAGGAAGAAGAGTTGCCCGAACCGGTGGTCCGGGAAGTCGCAGCCGTAGGAGGCGAGTTCTTCATCGCCCATGATGTGCCCCTGCGGCACGCTTGCCAAGGCTTTCGTGATGGCGTTCCGCGCGCGATCGTTGAGGAACCAGAAGCGTGCGATCGTGGAGTCGTATGCCGCGACGTAGTCCTCGGCAAAGGTGAGGCCGAGGCGATCCACCACGCCCATGAGGTCGCAGACCGATGTGATGTCCGTCATGCCGTGGTCCGAGAAGACATAGAGGTTGACCTCGTCATACGTTTCGCGGGCTTTTTCGCAGACGCGGCGCACGAGCGTTTCGTACCAGGCGAGATGCTTGGCGCTCTTGGAGGACCGGGTGCCGTGGGTGTGGAGTGTGGCGTCCAATTTGCCCAGGAAGAGGTAGACGAAGGGGACGGCTCGGGCCGCCATGGCCTGCTCGACCTCGGTGACGCTCTCCAACTCCTCATAGCCGGTGGGCCTGCAGTAGGCAATTCCGTGGTCGCGCGCAAAGTCGAAGATCGTGGGCTGGCCCCCATTGATGCCCCCGGGTTCGAAGATGTTGTGGCGCTCCGTGTAGTCGAAGAGGTGTAGGTACCGAAAGGGCATGTTGTACAACTGAAAATAGCCTGTGAACCCGTGGACCCGTTTCATGATCTGACTGAGTTTGCCGCGCACGCGCCCGCGCTGCATGATGGATGTGGGAAGCACGCCGAAATACCGGTAATGCTTGAACGGCGAGTGCTCGGGGTCGTAGGTGAAGAAGGTGAAGTGCATGTGCTCGCGAGGAAGCACTCCGGTGAGAATCGTCGGGTCGCAGGTTGAGCTGTATCCGAAGATGGTCTCCAGGGGCGACTTGAGCGTGAGGATGTCATCCAGAAAGGGAAACCGCCTCGCCAGTTCCCATCCAAACGCGTCAATGAAGACGCAGAGCGTGATCTTCTTCCCGCGTGCCAACGAACTCAGCTCCTTCTACGCCCGTGCATTACAGCCCCCTGGATGATACCGCCATCATTTACGCAGTATGCGGAGTCATTGCGTGCGAAAGCAATGACTCGTGGCGGCCGAATGGAAGACACGTCAGGCATTGGCGCGCCCTTTGCCAAAACAGCGGACGAACTCGCGAAGGAGCAGCGGGAGAAACCGCAGATCCTTGACGAGATAGCGGGTCGCCAGGCGCCTGGGCTCCAAGGCCAGTCTCCAGGTCCATTCGAGGCCGGTGCGCTGCATCCATCGAGGTGCGCGGCGTACTTTGCCGACGACAAAATCCAGGGAAGCGCCCACGCCCACGTGTACGGGAACGCCTGTGTTCTCGCATTGACGGTAATTCCACACATCGCCCTTGGGGGAGCCGAGGGCAACATAGCAGATGTCGGGGGCCGCGTCGCGAATCATCGCCACCGTCTTGCGCTCTTCTTCCGGATCTTTCTCAAAGCCAAAAGGGGGTGAGTACGCGCCGGCGATGGTGAATCCCGGGAAGCGTTGCCGCAAGATTTCGGCAGCGCGCGCCGCGACACCCGGCTCCGCGCCCAGGAAGAAGATCGAGTACCCTTTCAATGCTGCGTATTCCGAAAGCAAGTAGACGAGATCCGAGCCGCTGATCTTCTCTTTGATGGGCGAGCCGCAGAGTCTGCTGGCCCAAATTACTGGCACGCCGTCCGCCAACACCAAGAAAGCGTTCTGATAGGCGCGCCGGAACGCCTCATTGATCTGGTATTCGCAGACGTGGTCGACGTTCGGCGTGACGATGTACCCGGGTTCACGCGCTTCAATCTGTCGCGTGACGGCGCGGAAGACTTCGTCCAGCGAGACACTGCTAAACTTCATCTCAAACAAGCTCACGGTATCGACACCGGTGCGCTCGCAACGCCAAGGTGCATTTGCATTGGCGGAAGGGTCATCCTGTGCCGACTCGCATGCTGTCACAACAGTGGTCACTCCGATGATCACGCAGTCAGCGCAACGAATGCGCCTTGCGGAAAACTTCCAGCGTTTTGATGGCCGTTTCCGGCCAGCCAAACTTCTTGCTCCAAACGAGACCTGCTTGAACCAACTCCTCGCGGAGCGAGTCACTCGTTAGAATCCGGCGCAAGGTATCCTCGATGGCGTCCTCGTCGTACGGGTCAAAGAGAAGCGCGGCGTTGCCCGCCACCTCTGGCAATGAAGAGGTGTTTGAACAGGCTACGGGCACTGCACAGCGCATCGCTTCGAGGATGGGTAGGCCGAAGCCTTCGAAAAGAGAAGGAAACACAAACAGATCCGATGCGCAGTACAACTGCGGAAGGTCGTCTCCTGCAACAAATCCAGTAAATACAATATCCTTTGACGCGGAACAAGCCGCAGCCTCGCGATGCACTTCTTCAGCGCAACTCCAGTCACTCCCCGCGAGTAGAAGCTGATGAGGCGTTTTCTCCTTTTCCTTGAAGCGGGCAAAGGCGCGAATGAGGCGGACATGATTTTTGCCCGGATGCTCAATCCGTGAGATATAAAGGATGTATGGAGTCCTGACCTTATAACGTTCCGAAACATACGCGGAGCATTCCTCCTTGTTCCGCGGGTGGTAAAGCTCGCTGGCAGCCAGTGGAATCACCGAAACGCGCTCCTCGGGGACCTTGATATAGGTGATGACGTCTCGCCGGGTGAATTCGCTGTCGGCAATAACCATCGTGAGCTTGCGGACGAGCGCGGGGAGCAGATTCATGTTGTACAACGTATGAACGCGGTCGTATTTCCCCGGCACATGTAGGATCGCGAAGTCGTGAAAAGTCCCCACGCTAGGGCAAGGCACGTAGTAAGGTAACCTTCTGTTTCCCGCGGGGATGAAGAGCAAGTCGTAGTGCTTGCCAGCACAGATACGCGGCAACGCTGCCTGCTGCCAAAGCAGGTTCGCGAAAGGCGAACGATATGGCTTGCCTACGGTCAGTATCTTGAACTGGTCCGGATTCGTGACGTAGTGCCTTACATCATCCTTTAGGGCAAGCAGATCAAACTGCATATCCGGGGCTAAGCACGGCAGCTCCTGCAGAAGGTGGATGAGATACTGGCCCACTCCGGATTTTCCCGCATCACATGCAAGGGTCGAAATCAGCACTTTCATGGCGTGTATCCGTGCAGTTGCGAGAGGCACTGCCCTAGAAGGCCCTCCACTTCGTCCAGGTAGGAGTCAAACGAGAATTCCCTGAGTACGCGAACGCGTGCGGCCGCGCCCATTTTTACGGCCAGGTCCGTGTCGAGCAGAATCTTCTCCAGCGCGCGCGCATAGGCTTTGGTATCCTGCGGATCGACGAGAATGCCGTTCTCGCCATCCACGAGCCAGTCAGGGATGCCGCCCACTCTGAAGCCCACGGTCGCGCGCGCATGGTTCATTGCCTCCAGCCCGACCATTCCATACGGCTCGGCCCAGCGAGATGGCACCGCGACAACCTTGGCCCAGGAGTAATACGAATCGAGCTGGTCATGCGCGACCCATCCTTCGAAGGAGACCTTCTCCGAAAGGTGAAGTTGCTGCGCGAGCGCTTCGAGTTTGGGCCGGGCATTGCCTGTTCCGACGATACGCGCCTTGAACTCGCACTTCACGGCGGACAGTGCACGCAGAAGCAGGTCCACGCCCTTTCCCCGGATCAACTGGCCCACATAGAGGATGTTTGGTTCTTGGGGAACGGGCTCGGGCGTGCATTCGGGCAGACGCACGATGTGCGGTACGACGTGGATTTTCTCGGAAGGAAAACCATTGCCGGTCAGTTCTTCGCGCATGAAGTGGCTGTCTACGATGAACATGTCCAACAGCATATTGCGGCGCATTTCCTGGATCT
>JADLGB010000025.1 GCA_020849535.1 Candidatus Hydrogenedentota bacterium | reverse complement strand
TGCCTTGTTTTCGGTGCTAGACATAGGAATGCCCTCAACAGTTTGTACCCAGGACTCGATACTACCTACAGGTAGATAGGTGGTCAGTATAGGTCAAAACCGGCCTCTTGTCTACCCCTTAGCGCACAACGGTTGGCGCCTCAGGTCTTCCGTGCGGTGACCCAGAGGTTCAGGCCCAGTTCGAAACTCCCGCATCGTATGGCATTCTCCGCAAAACCCGCCGCAGTCAGCACGGGCACGATCTCCCCGTGGCTGTAGGCGTCCTTGTGTTCGTCGATCTCTTCGTGGCTCACGAGGCGCAACCGCGCCAGCACACGCAATATGCCAGCGGTCCAGTGCGCGGGAGTCGTCAATATCAGCATTCCACCCGGTTTCAGCACGCGCAGCACATCGCGCGTCAGCGGCGCCAAACGCTGCGGGGCGATATGCTCGAAGACGGCCAACATCGTGACAACGTCCACGGAGGCATCGTCGAATGGCAGGCGCGCATCCTTCTCAACATCGAAGTGGAGGATTTCGATCCCCTGTTCTCGCAAGCCGGTAGATCCTCCTCCCGCCGCGACACGGTCGAGGCCGAACTTCTCGCGGAAGACTGTTCCCGACAAGAACAGGGGATACGCGCCACAGCCGATATCGACGATGCGGCCCGCGCGCGCACCGGGAGGGATCAGGGCGTTGGCCATGCGCGCGCGTTGCCGCGCGAGAAAGCCTTCGAGGAGGCCGTACCCCCGGGTGCCGCGAGGCGGGCTCATCGTGCGGCGCCGCCCGATGTCAGGTCATAGCAGTACACGCTGGAGTCGCGCGCGCGGAGTTCATCCGTGCGCGTTCCGTGTGTGTCGAGCCAGTACAAGAAGAACTTCTCCTCCTCGCCCACCAGGGCCTTCGGATCCCTCACAAAGACAAGCCAAACGCGCGGGCTCGCGGGGAGGGCTTCCATATCCTTCACATAATACGACCAATCGGCCCGTGACGTAATCCCCGCATGGAACGGCATGTCGCGGCCATCGCGGGTCATGCAGTATCGATACGGGAACTGCGCCCAATGATACAGGTAGACAACGTCGCCGGGTTGGTAGCGCTCAACGAGATAATCGTACGCAGGACGAACACCCTGGGCGGGATCCGGCGCGGCGAGCGTGCGAAGTCCGCCAATCGCGGGTTGAACCAACATGACCGCGGCGAGCAGCCCATACACCAGCCGCGTGCGCGTCCGCTTCCGCACGACCTCGAATCCCTCCGCGAGCACGGGCAACGCCAGCGGAACGGCAAAGAGCACGAAGCGATCGGTGAACGGATAGCGTCCGAGAGCACTCGCGAGCAGCGCCACGGCCACGGGAGACAGGAGCAGCAGAAGCAGGTGGCGATTGCGAAACACCAGCGAGAGCGCGCCAAGAACGAAAGCGAACGCGGCGATGCCAATTGTGGGAATACCCACGGGCATCGACCAGAAATCGAAGAAGGTGCGCACGAACCAATTGGCGTCAGCGAGCGAGCGCGACGGCATCGGCATGAAATACTCGGCCCACCAGCCCATGACCTCCGCATTGCCGCCGAGCGCGCGTAGCGACACGCGGTAGTACCATGCGAAACTTGCGAGCCACACCGCACCCATGAGGATGAGACCGGGCAGGACTGCCCAGCGGCGTTGCGCGCACACGCGGACCGTGAGCGTCGCGCCGGCGCCCGCGAGCACGAACGCGGCGGGGTACGCGCACCAGATCGCGGCGGCCCCGCCAAGCGCCAAGGCCGCGATGCGGATCGGCGACATGCGCTCGAGACACAACGTCGCAAGGGCAAGCAGCACGAGCGTCACGAGCACATCGGTCGAGTAGGGTTTCACTTCGGCCGTGTAGCGTGTCAACGCGGGCGAAAGCGCAAACAGGGCCAGCGCAATTGGCGTGGCTTGTGCGCTTACCCAACGCCGAAGCACCCACCAGAACAAGACGGCCCCGGCGAGCGCCGCAAGGTATGGAAGCAGCCGCAACGCATATTCACTCGCGCCGGCATGTTCGACCGCGAAAAGCTCCGCGAACAGAAACCCGAGTGGCGCGGCCTGACCCCATTCCATCGGCTTGAGCAGACCCGCATAGTCGCGATCCAGCACGTTGAGCGCGACGTAGGCCTCGTCGAGCCAGATGGCCTTGTTGTGCGCGTACTCCGCCGTGCGCAGAGCCACCGCAAGCAGCACAAGGCTGAGCGGTAACAGGACCGCTCGCCACGGACGGCGGCCCTGAGGCGCAAAAGCAGAATCCGTTTGCGTTGTGCTGTCCACTAGAACTTGGAGTCGCCTCCCAGGAGTCCGCCCAGGAGATTGCCGCCGATTCCGGCCGCGCCCTTCTGCTCGCCGCGCCCGCCGCCCGCGGCGGCCATGATCCGATCCGCGAGACGCGAGAAGGGCAGGCTCTGCAACAAGACCGGGCCGGGGCCCGTCAGCGTGGCCAGGAACATGCCCTCGCCGCCGAACAACATGTTCTTGAAACCGCCGACCATCTGGATGTCGTAATGCACCGAGGGCGGAAACGCGACGAGACAGCCGGTATCGACGCGCAGCGTTTCGCCATGGCCGAGGTCGCGCCGGATGACCGTCCCACCCGCATGCACGAAGGCGAGACCGTCGCCCTCCAGCTTCTGCAGGATGAAGCCCTCACCGCCGAACAGGCCCGCGCCCAGCTTCTTCGTGAACGCGATGTTGATCTCCGTGCCCTGCGCCGCGCACAGAAAGGAATCCTTCTGACACAGGAAGGTCCCGCCGAGTTCCCCGAGATGCAGCGGGATGATCTTCCCTGGATACGGCGCGGCGAAGCCGATGTGGCTCTTGCCCTGTCCGGCGTTGAGGAACGTCGTGATGAAAAAACTCTCGCCGGTTAGCATGCGCTTGAAACCTTTGAACAAACCGCCGCCGGTCGATGTCTCCATTTGGATCCCATCTTCCATGAAGGTCATCGCGCCGGCCTCCGCGCGCACGCCCTCACCCGGGTCCAGTTCCACCTCGACGAGCTGCATATCGTCGCCATGAATGCGATATTCGATTTCGTCTGCCATCGTGTTGGCCTCCTCTGCGTCGCCTTTGTTCACACACGCACCCCGATTATTCACCAACACGCGCTCAAGGACAACTCCTCGGGAGCGCCGGCATCCCTGCAGGCCTCTTTGGCTTCGCACTTCTTCCCTGCTACCATGCAAATCATCCGATGAAGATATGGCAGCTACTACGGGAGGCCCCAATCATGAAATGGCGAACGGGAGCGCGTCTTCTCCTCACCCTGCTTCTACCGGCCATGATCGGCGCGGCCCAGCAATCACCCGACGCGCCGGAACAGGTGATCGATCTGACCGTGCCGTATCGCGCGCTCACGGCGGGCCCAAAAGCCCACTGGTTCGGATACTACGATAAGCACGAGTTCGACCCCACAGGACGCTACGTCCTGGCCATGGAGGTGGACTTCCAGGGGCGCACGCCGAATGCCGATGACACGGTCCGCCTGGGTATGATCGACACACAGAACGGCGACGCGTGGATCGACATCGGCGAGTCGCGCGCGTGGAGCTGGCAACAAGGCTGCATGCTCCAATGGCTGCCCGCCTCGAGCAATGAAGTCATCTACAACGACCGCGATGGCGACCACTACATCGCCGTGATCAAGAATGTGTTCACGGGCGCGTCGCGCACGATCCCGCACCCCATCTACACCGTGAGCGCCGACGGCAAGACCGGTATGAGCGTGCCCTTCGCCCGCATCGACGAGACGCGGCCCGGCTATGGCTACAAGGGGGTTGTCGACCCGTACGCAGCCGATTCCCACCCCGCGGAGGATGGCATCCGCCGCGTGGACCTGGTCACGGGCGAAGCGGAGTTGGTCATCACGATCGATCAGATTGCGGCCATTCCCGCGCCGAAGGATCCGCTGGGCAAGCACTGGTTCAACCATCTGCTGTTCAACCCCGCCGGCGACCGCTTCATCTTCCTTCACCGGGCGTTCTGGGAGGCCGGTGGCAAGAGCTGGTCGACCCGCATGTTCACCGCGCGCCCCGACGGCTCGGACCTCTATTGCCTTGCCGACCACGGCATGGTGTCCCACTTCATCTGGAAGAACCCCACGCAGATCCTGGCGTGGGCGCGCGAACCCGGCACGAATGACCACTTCTACCTGTACACGGATCAGACGGACACGACCGAGATGATTGGCGACGGCGTGTTGCCCACGGACGGGCACTGCACGTACTCGCCCGATGGCAAGTGGATTCTCACGGACACCTATCCGAACAAAGAGCGCCTGATGAAGCTCATGCTGTTCCGCGTGGCCGATTCCACACTGGTCCCGCTCGGAACCTTCTTTCACCCGCGCGAACATTCCGGCGAGTTCCGCTGCGATCTGCATCCGCGCTGGGACCGGGTGGGCAAGTACATCTGCGTGGATTCCATCTGCACGGGGTACCGGCAGGTTTATCTGATCGATGTGAGCAGCATCACGGGTGTGTGACGCCGCACGGGTTGCGACACACCACCACAGGAAAGGCCCTGCCATGATCGTCAACGATGTGTTTGCCAAAGACTTGTTCGCGAACAAAACCGTCTTCGTCACCGGCGGCGGCAGCGGCATCAACCTCGGTATCGCCAGGAATTTCGCCGCGCTCGGCGCAAACATCGGCATCTGTGGCCGCACCCAGGCACGGCTCGATGCGGCCGCGGAAGAACTCCGCGCGCTCGGCGCACGAGTTTGCGCGGCCGCCGCCGACGTGCGCAAGCCGGATGCGCTGCAAGCCGCCTTCGCACGCTCGGAGGCGGAGCTTGGCCCGATGCATGTGCTCGTGTGCGGCGCGGCGGGCAACTTCCCGTGTCCGGCGGAAGCGATGAGCCCGAATGGATTTAAGGCCGTCGTCGACATCGATCTCCTGGGCGGGTTTCATTCCTGCCGGTTCGCACTCGACCAGCTCAAGAAGACCCGAGGCAGCGTGATCTTCATCTCCGCGGGGCAGGCCCTCCTTCCCTACCAGGCTCAGTGCCACGTCGGCGCCGCGAAGGCCGGCATCGACAACCTCATGCGCAACCTCGCGCTCGAGTGGGGCCCGTACGGCATTCGCTGCAACAGCATCGTGCCGGGTCCCATCGAGGGCACGGAAGGTTTTGAACGCCTGCTCCCCGAGGCCATGCGCGATACCTTCCTCGAAATCATCCCGTTGCGGCGCTTCGGCAGCGTGGACGATATCGGGCAGCTCGCCGTCTTCCTCGCGTCTCCGCTGGCCACGTACATCACAGGGGCCGTCATCGTCGCCGACGGCGGCCAAAACCTGCCCGGCAGCGGGATCTTCGCGCATCTGCTCATGCAGGCGATGGGGTAAGCCCCGGAACGAACCGCACAAGGACACGCCGGCGCGCGAAAACGCAATCCACCCTGTCCACCCTGTCCACCCCGTCCACTCCGTCCACCCCGTCCACTCCGTCCACTCCGTCCACTCCGTCCACTCCGTCCACTCCGTCCACTCCGTCCACTCCGTCCACTCCGTCCACTCCGTCCACTCCGTCCACCAAAGAAACGCGGACGCGCGAAAGCGTATAATGCGGCCGGGTTTAATCAGGCAGTCAGAAGGGACTGACACCGTCGTTCGCGAAGGCTTGTGCGCAGCGAATCACGGGGTCTGTCCCCCACCCGTCATGCCGCGCGGCAAACGGAAGGAGTCATGCTATGGAACGCGTCGTCTTTGGTAGAAGTGGACTCTCGGTTTCCCCGATTGCATTCGGAACCTGGCAGCTCAGCCCGCGGTTCTGGGGCGATCAATCCAAGGAAGACGCCCTTGCGGCCATGCGCCTCGCATTCGATCGCGGCATCAACTTTTACGACACCGCCGACGCATACGGCGACGGATACGCTGAGGAAGTACTGGGCGAAGCCATTCAGGACATGCCGCGCGAGGAACTCGTCATCTGCACGAAGTTCTTCAACCACTTTAATCCGGATGCGTCGCGCTATCCCGATCTGTCGCCTGCCTACCTGCGCGAACGCTGCGAAGCCTCTTTGAAGCGCCTGCGCATCGAGACCATCGACGTGGCGTTGCTCCACTTCTACGACCAACTCACCCCGCTGGCCGATGTAGCGGGTACCCTGGAGCAACTGCGCCAGGAAGGCAAAGTCCGTTTCATCGGCGTGAGCAACCACACGGTCGAACAGTTCCGCGCACAACGGCTTCACGGACCGTATTGCGCCGTGCAGCCGCCGTACAGCCTGCTCGCTCACGAGATCGAAGACGACCTGTTGCCGTACTGCGAGGCGGAAAACATCGGCGTGATGATCTACTCGCCTTTGCACAAGGGACTGCTGACCGGCAAGTACCAGGGGACCGAGGCCTTCACGGACTTCCGGCAGCACCACCCCGACTTCCAGGGCGAGCGCTTCAAATCGATCTGCCAAGCGGTGCAATCCCTGAAACCTTTGGCCGAAAAGTACGGCCTCACCATCTATCAACTCGTGCTCACCGCAACCCTGATGCATCCCGCCATCCATGTCGCCGCGTGCGGCATCAAGAGTCCCGAGCAAATCGCCGACGCCGCGGGCGCGCTCGGCAAGAGCCTTTCGCGCGAAGATTACTACGCCGTCCGCAAAGCCCTGGAGATCGCGCCCGCCCCAAAGATCAGCGACGCCAAAGGCGCAAAGAAGTAGACGGCCGCGACAAAGATGCTATCCGTTGTTGCGGCGCCCCTACAGGGCTTGTCTGATGGGGGCCGCTCAACCAGGGGCGCCGCTTCGCTCTGCCCCTGGCTAGAGTTGCGTGGCGCCTTCAGCGCCCAGAAACGGGAGAAGGACATGATCCGGAAAGAACTTCGCGCTGCCCATGGCCAATGGTGGGTGGCGCCTTCTGCGCCAACAAGACTGGACGTGGATGAACCATAACACTCATAGAGCGTCGGGTGCAGGTCGAAATATACTTCTGGAACTCCGGGAACGGCGGAGTTTGACCGTTTAAGGCTTGGATGCCTACAACGCAATGTGTACTATGTACACGTCTGTTCAGCGGATTCCGAGAATTCACGCTGAAAGCGTGGCGCAACTCTAGCCAGGGGCGGAGCGAAGCGCAGCCCCTGGACCAGGGTTCGCCCCAACTACCAAGCCCTGTAGGGGCGCCGCAAATCAGGGGGTCGCACAATGCCGCAGTCGTTGGTCCGGCTCATCGGTCATCTGGTCTTTAGCACACACAAGCGCGTCCCCTGGATCGATAGTAACGTTCGCGCCGCACTTCACGCCTACATGGCAGGCATCTTGGAACGCGAGAGATGCCGCGAAGTTCTCCTCGGCGGTACAGGGGACCATGTTCACGTCGTTGCGGTCCTGGCAAAGGATGTTGCCCCGATCAAGATTGTGGAGGTCCTGAAGAAGCGGTCATCCGCTTGGATGAAGCAGCAGGATGCGAGATACCAGGACTTCTATTGGCAGGCGGGATATGCCCTGTTTTCCGTGAGTCCATCGAACCTCAAAGCGGTGAGGGATTATGTAAGTGACCAGGCCGCACACCATCAGAAGATGACGTTTCAGGAGGAACTCAGGATTCTTTTGAAACGGCACGGTTTGGATTTGGATGAAAGGTACGCGTGGGATTGAGGCGTTGCGGCGCCCCTACAGGGCTTGTCTGATGGGGGCCGCTCAACCAGGGGCGCCGCTTCGCTCTGCCCCTGGAATCGAGTTCGCAAATGCCGAGCCCTGAAGGGGCGCCGCGAACCTGAGGGTCATTCGATGCCGAGTCACTTCGCAAGGGTTGTATAGTGCCGTTCGCGCAACTACAGCTTCAGGAGCTTGGGCAAATGTCTGAAGGCAATCACAAACTATTCCGACTGAAGTTCCTCCGTTGCGTCGTCGTGGTGTGCGCGCTCATCCTGGCCTGCGCGACTGCGCGCGCGGTCACGCTTGAGGAAGTCGCGGCGGTCTACGCCAAACAACTCGACCTATTGCAGCCGTACCGCTTGCGCTACAAAGAAACTATCACCAGACCGCAAAACGATGGCACAGACAAGACCGTGACGCTCGTCGTGGAACTTCTTGTCGACAAGCTCCGGTACCGGAAGAGCGTCTGGTCCGAGACCGGGCCGGAAGGCCAACTCGAACCGGTGACGACGGAGAGCGACAACGGGACCGAATGGCGGAGCATCTCGCATGGCGGGCGTGGCATTGGTCAAATCGTGTCTCCGAGGCCGGCTTCGCAGATTCATAGCGAGATGTACTCTTCGCCCCTTGCGCTCG
The DNA here is from genome assembly GCA_020849535.1 of Candidatus Hydrogenedentota bacterium. Lineage (GTDB taxonomy): Bacteria > Hydrogenedentota > Hydrogenedentia > Hydrogenedentales > SLHB01 > JAHDWY01. The sequence goes on along the minus strand of JADLGB010000025.1, from coordinate 5,607 downwards.
CGGGGCTTCTTGACAACTCATTATTCGAAGCGCAGGGAGACCGATTGTACTCCGCCGATCCGACTGATGTGCGCACGTTGGCCCTCCAACCCGAAGCGGCGCTTCTGGCAAGTCCCGAAATGCTGGATGGAAAGCAGGCGTACGTGATCGAGTACCCAAAATCCAATCCGCATCCCCAGTTCAGAATCTGGGTTTCGGCCGACGAGAAACTCTCTCTCCTCAAGTCCGAGGCCTACCTACCCAGCCGCAACGGGGATTATGTGTTACTGACCCGGACGATCAATCGGGACTTCACTGAGGTCTGTCCCGGGCTGTTCTTGCCCAAGCAGTCCGAATTCCAAGCTCTCGGGTTTGAAGGACAGGCTCCTCCCTCGACGCAGCAGTTCGAACTCGTCTCGATTGACGTTGCGGTGCCCGTGACGGATCAGGATTTCCTCTTGGAGTTCTCAGACGGCATGATCGTTCAACGAATATTCACTTGGGGCGACAAGAACTGGTCCATCGATAACGGGTTCTACCAGACACTCCGCATCCTTGTCGGTGTTTGTTTGCTTATCATGGTTGGCACGGTCGGATTCGTGGTCTATCGTTCGTTGCGGAAAGTTCGATAGTTGACGTGCCCGGATTCCTCGCACCTGCTCGCGCCGGGGGAATTCCGAGTGAAATCGGGCCTCCTTTCCCGGGCTTTGACGGAGGGCTGCACGATGACCAACAGGATTCTTTCGGGGTTCATCGCCGTCGTCTATCTTGTGGCCGCATACCTCGCAGGCGGCGGCGAAGCCACATTCAAACTGGCGCTCTACCTCATCTTGCCGCTGGCATGCATATGGTTCAGCGACGCCATGGGCGGCTACACGGGCTCGTCCCTCGGCGCTCAGCCCTCCATCACGGAAAGCACGCCGGGGTGCTTCGTCGCCTTCGGCGGCTGGCTGCTGCTCCTCCTGCCGCTCATCGCGTGGTTGATCGTCCTGAACAGCGGCCCCTGATTGAAGAGGCGCCGCCAAGAGCCGGCAGGGATCCCGGCACTCCCGCTTTTGTGCGGGATCGGTTTATACTGTGTTCATCACCAAGGTGCTTTTCCACGTATGCTAAATGCTGCGAATGGACGATTCCGAACTGCGTCAACGCTCGTACAGGGCGCGGGCCCTCTCTTGATCCTCGCACTTGCATTGGCCGGATGCGGACCACGCCAACCCGAGACATTCCTCGTCATGGAGTCAGCGGGAGAGACTACGGTCCTCCAGACGGCTTCCGTGCCTGACGCCCCGCGGGTCTTGGGAAAAGGCTTGACGGTCTTCGTCACCGACACGGATGCGCGAAACCGGCCCATCGCGGGCGCCGAGGTGCAGCTCATCCCCGTGGGGCTTCCTCCTGTTACCCTCAAGACGGACGCGGCCGGTCTGTGCCATTTCCCGGACTTGGTGAATGAAAGCTATGCCCTTTCGGTCAGCCACGACGAGTTCGCCCCGAATCGAGGCGTCATCGACGTGATCGAGGCGACGAATCTCGTACAGGTCGTGCTCCGGCAAGGCCCCAAGATCCTCCTTCATGTGTTCGACGCCGACTCGGGCAAGCCGATCCCCGACTTCGATGTCGCGTTCGACGGTGATTCCTATGGATTGTCCTCGAGGTGGGTCGCGGGGTTCGTCCCCATTCAGACCGAGGATGGAAGTATCGAGGTCACGGGCGTTACCAAGGCGTGGCGCGTCGTGGTTCGCGCACCCGGGTACGCCCCGGTTGTCCTGCAAGCACCCAAGCAGCTTAAGTCGGACGAGCGCACCCGTTTCGATTTCCCCATGCATCGGTCGGCCACTGTCACGGGAACCATTACTGATCGTGAGGGACGGCCCGTCGCCAACGCAAAGCTCGATATCGCCCTGTTCACGCGGGAGGACTATTTCGACGCGGCCTACACCGACGAACGGGGCGTTTTTCAGCTTGGCGCGCTGACCCGTACTCCGCTGCTCCTCAATGTGGAGCATCCCGACTACGCGCCGTCAACCCTCGATATTCCCCTCGTTCGGCATGGTGAGTCGGCGACGGTCAATGCGATCCTAGATCGCGGGGGTGAGATTAGGGGAAAAGTGACGTTGGATGGCAGACCCCTGCCCAACGTCCGAGTCACCGCCGAAGCCAAAGGCCGCGACGTGGCTTCCATGGACACGACGCAGACGGAGGGTGCTTACACGTTGCGCAGGATTCCGCCGGGCGACGTGCTCGTGCGGGTCGCCTACTCACCAGGGCAGTCCGAGACGGTTCCGGTGGACGCACCGTCGCGGGAAGCCACTCGCAGCTTCGTGGTGAAGGGTGACGATTCCCTCGAAGCCGATTTCGCGTTCATCGAGATCGGCTCCATTATGGAAGGCTTCGTGACGTTCCAGCAGGAGCCGCTCGCCGCGGAGGTGCTCATCCACTATGATAAAGATGGCGCCGCATACACAGTAAGAGATCGTACGGATGATGGGGGCTGGTACGAGCTGAGCGGCATCCCCCAGGGGGAAGGACTTGCGCGCGTCCGGGTACTCGACCTGCCCCGCTCCCTCAGAAATGCCAGCTCGACGGGGAATCCCTTGCGCGCCCGGCAGATGGTGGTCACGATCCCGGAATCGGGCTACCTTCAACAAGATTTCGACTTGGGCACGGGCGCGTCCATCCGCGGTTCCATCTCGGGGGTGGATCAAGCCGGCGGGCCCCTCCAGATCTTTGTCGTGCCGTTGGAGGACGGAACCGGCCATCCGATGCGCCCCGACACGATTCCGGTCTCCGGTGACGGGCAGTTCACCATCATCGGTCTCAGTCCCGGGACCTACCGCCTGGCTGCGCTGCGCGGCGATGACCCATCCTATGGGCGGGAGTTGGCGGCCGTGGGGCGCGGCCAGGATGACGGTTCTGCTCCCCCGCCTGCGGATCATGGGAGTGGGGTCGACACGACGGCCTTCCCGCGGATCACGAATCCCTCCACACCCCACGTCGATATCGTCATAACCGGCGAAGAGGAAACAAACGTCACGCTCGAACTCGCGCCGCTTCCCTGACCCCCGTCACACCACTCCGTAGGAGGATCGCTCAAGGCGGTGCGCGGTGGTCCGGTTCGTCGAAGGCACGTAGCCGGGCAAGGGCTTGATCTGCGTGTGGTACGCGTCCAGGAACCATGAAGGCTGCGGGTAATACGAGTCTTCCAGTTCCGCGGGCGGCACGATCCAATTCTCCGCGCCCACCACGCAGACCGGCGCATCGAGATAGTCGAACGCGAGTTGCATGATGTCCCCGGCAATCGTGTGCAGGTAGCTCCCGCGTTCGCACGCGTCGCTTCCAAGGATCAGTTTGCCGGTCTTCTTCACGGACTCCACGAGGATCTCGTAGTCAAACGGCACGAGCGTCTGCCCGTCGATCAGCTCCACCGAGATGCCAAACTCCTTCTCCAAGCGCTGGGCCGCTTCCCACGCGCGGTAGAGCGTCGCGCCAAAGGTCAGCATCGTGAGGTCGGAACCTTCCTTGAGAACCTCCGGCACGCCGATCGGCAAGCGGTAGTACTCCGCCGGCACGCCCTGCGGGTGGAACTGCTCCGTCACATCGTAGATACGCTGGCTCTCAAAAAAGACCACCGGGTCGCTCCCGCTGAGCGCGGTCGCCATGAGCCCCTTGGCGCTGTACGGCGTCGCCGGGAACACCACCTTCAGTCCCGGCACGTGCGCGCACAGCGCCGTCCAGTCCTGGGAGTGTTGCGCCCCGTATTTGCTCCCCACGGACACGCGCACCACGACCGGCATCTTGCAGTACCCGCCGGACATCGCCTGCCACTTGGGCAATTGATTGAAGATCTCGTCGCCGCTGCGTCCCATGAAGTCGCAGTACATCAGCTCGACGAGGGCCTTGCCGCCTTCCAACGCATAGCCCACCGCGGTGCCGATAATGGCGCCCTCGGAAATCGGCGAGTTGAACAGCCGGTGATACGGCAGCGCCTCCGTCAGGCCGCGGTACACGGCGAACGCGCCGCCCCAATCGCGGTTTTCCTCGCCATACGCCACAAGCCGGCTGTCATTGTAAAAGTGGTGCGCAATGGACTCGAACACGGCATCGCGGAAACTGACCGCCTTGCCCTCCTTGAGGTGCTCGCCCTTGGGTCCGATACCGCTCCGCGATTTCTTGGCGATCTGCTGGACACGCGGATTGTCCGCAAGCGGCATCAACACGTCGTCGGCGCGTTGCAGTCCGGGGAGCTTCTCTTCGATCTCATTCGAGAACATGATGGTGTCGAGCCCGATGCCGGCCCCCAGCGCCATGCGCGGCGAAACCGCGTCATCGATGGCGAGGCGCAGCGCCTTCACGACCTTGGACGTGGCATACGCGGCCACCGCTTTCAAGTCATCCTCGCTGGCGACACCCGCATCCACAAGCTTCTGCCCGAACTCGAGCAGCGGATCCACCTGCCGCCACAGCTCGATCTCCTCGCGCTCACGATAGGAGGACTGATCGCTGGGCGAGTGGCCCGACTGGCGGTAGCAGACAACCTCCAGCAGCACGGGGCCCTTCCCGCTGCGAATGGCCTCGATCTTCCGCTTGTATGCATCGGCGAGACTGAGCGGATTGTTCCCGTCCACGCACTCGGCCTGCATATTCTCCGGATTGATCGCCGCACCCGCGCGGGCCAGGCGCTCGAAGCCCATCGTTTCGCCGATCGGCTGGCCGCCCATGCCATAGAAGTTGTTCATGAAGTTGAAGATGATCGGCAGGCCACCCTTGAACTCGGCATCCCACAGATTGCTGTACTGCCCCATCGCCGCGAAGCCCAGCGCTTCCCACACCGGACCGCAGCCGATGGACGCGTCGCCGATGTTCGCCACGGTGATGCCGGGCTTGCGCTGGACCTTCTTGTACAGGGCCGACCCAGTCGCAATGTCCGCGCTGCCGCCGACGATCGCGTTGTTCGGGAACACGCCGAACGGAAGGAAGAACGCGTGCATCGAGCCGCCCATGCCCTTGTTGAAACCGGTCTCCCGCCCGAAGATTTCCGCCAACAACCCGAAGAGCAGAAAGTCGATGCCCAACTCCTCCTCATCGTCGGCTTTCAACAGGGCCTTGCCATTGCCGCCGGGCACGGTCAGGCTCTCGGACTTCGTCTTGTCGGACTCGACGATGCGCAGGATCGTGCCGTCGAAATAGTCGCGCATGATGCCCGTCAACGACTTGCCCTTGACCTCGTGGATCGCGGCCAGGCTCTTGGCAATGATCTCGCCATGGCTCCGGTGGCTCCCGAAGATGTGGTCGTCGATGGAAAGGTGGTAACACTCGCCCACCGCGGCGCCTTCCTGCCCAATAGACAAGTGCGCCGGCCCCGCATGCTTGTACGCGATGCCCTCATGCGCGCCCAGCTTCTTGATGTTGTCGAGCATGGTCTCGAATTCGCGGATGATGGCCATGTCGCGGTACGCCCGCAGGCAACGCGCCGGGGTCACATCGGGATTGCTCTTGACCTCTTCCTGGACGCTCTTCGTGTATGCGTTAATGGGAATCGATCCCAGTTTCAGCACGGAACTCTTCCGCACTTCCTTCGGGACCACCATGAGTTTCTTCGTCATGAAAAGGACCTCTCCCCCCTGCCGCGGC
>JADLGB010000024.1 GCA_020849535.1 Candidatus Hydrogenedentota bacterium | reverse complement strand
TCGGGGATGGTGTCGCCGCACACGGCGAGTTTGAACCCCGCGTTGCAGATGAACTGCGCGTGATGCGCGCCCATGCCGCTGCATCCGATGATACCTACCTTCATTCCGTCTCTCCTGAACGCCCGCCCCGCCGGCGGACGCGTGGGTTGCTTATCACTACAATGCCAAAATCGCCTTTTCGCTCGCCAGCAAATGGCCGAGCATGGTGTCAAGAGAATGCTGATAGGCGGGCATGTACTCGGCGGTCAGCGCGCCACGATAGTCAATCTCGCGGAACGCCGCCATGACCTCCGGCCAGTTCACGTCGCCTTCCATCAGCATCACGAAACCGTCCAGCGTGCCGGTCGACCGGCGGAAATCCTTGAGGTGCCCCGCGCGGATACGGTCGCCGAGAATGCGAATCCACTGTTCGGGAAAACCGTATTGCATGATGTTGCCGGTGTCGAAGTAGGCCCCGATGTACTCGCTTTCGCACTGATCGATGAAGTCGCGCATTTCCACCGGACTGAGCAAAAACTTGTTCCACACGTTCTCAACGCCGATGGAAACCTTGAGTTTCTCGGCGGTGTCCGCCAGTTCGCGGAACGCCTCGAGTGCATTCTCGAGGGCAGCGTCGTATGAAGTGGCCGCATCGCAGACGCCCGGCACCACCAGGATCGCCTGCGCGCCCAACCACGCCGCCACCTGGAGGACCCGGCGCGTGACCTCCATCGCCTGCTCGCGGTTCTTGGCGTCGTTCGAGGTCAGGTGGTAGTCCCAGCCCATGCCGCTGGCCACGCTGTACAGCGTGATGCCCTGCTTCTCCGCATAGGCGCGCAGGGCCGCCGCGTCGCGCTCGGTGATATCGAGGGCCGTCGGCCCCTTGTCACCCAGGCACACCTCGAAGGCGGAGAACCCGATGCGCTTCGCCAGCGCGATGGCGTCCGCCGTGGCCATGCCCGCGGGAAAGGCCCATTGATTGATTCCAGGAAGCATGCTCCCCCCCTTCCGCGAACCCCGTGTCCGCATACAAAGATGATTATAGAACTTGCGCGCGAAATGACAAAACACGCGGACTCGGGGTGATCACATCACGATTCTGCACGCATTCGGTCACCCGCCGAAACGGCGCAGGGAAAGAACCTCTCGCGGAGCCGCCAAGACGCCAAGGAAGATGTTTCTGACGCTCTACTCGTCCCAGTCGCTGGTTCGTGCCGTGTTTGGAGTGCGGCGGCTTGCCGCTCCTTTTGCGAAGCGAGCTTACCCGCGGCAGAGCCAATAAAGACACAGGCGGGGGCGCCTATGCCACACGCGCTTGCCATGCCCTGGGCCTTCGCTTTCCTTCTTGCGGTCTTCGGTTACCTCAAGAGTATGAAGAGAGCGTTGCCACCTTCTAACCGGAGATGGACGTGTGGCATAGCCGCCCTCGGCTGTGCTCTTCATTGCTTTCTCCTCCCCAGCGGCTTTGCGCCTCCGCGAGAGAATCCACCCGGCACCCTTGCCTCGCGCGGCGGACAGCAGCTAGGATGGCTGCCTGTGGGTGGGGGAATGTCTGCCTGCCACGAGAAGGGAGCGCATCATGAAATCGTTTGGACTTCTTCTTGCCGCGCTGGTGCTGGCGCCGTGCCTCTGGGCCGCGACCGCAGTCGTCGAAGACGACGGCATGTTGACCGTTGACGGCAAGCGCGTATTCGTGCTGGGTCTGTACGAGAATCCCAAAGACGATGCCAAGCTGGCCGAGGCGGCCGCGGCGGGGTTCAATCTGGTCCACGCGCCTGCCGACGCGGAGGCTGTGAAGCGGCTGTGGGACAAGGGCCTCTACGCTTGGGCCAACACCGGCTATGCCATCGATTTCAGCGGCGACCTGGCGAAGGGCAAAGAAGCCCTCGGGAAGATGGTCGCGGACTTGGCCGCGCTGCCGGGCTTCCTGGTGTGGGAAGTCCCGGACGAAGCCCTGTGGAACGCGTGGTACAGCGCGACCCAGTGGCGCCGCGGCGCGGAACCCCGCCAGCAGCGCGAGTTGATCGACGCGCTGACGGATGCCGCGCTGAAGGAGAAACTCAACGCGATGCGATCCGAGGCGGAAGCGGCCTACGCCACGGCCCAGCCGGAGATCGGCGAGCAGATCGCCGACGCGATCTGGCGTGAACTCGGCAAGGAGCCGCCGCAACCCGATCTGAACCTGTCCAACGCCCCGGAACGCGCCGCGAAACTGGGCGAAGGCATGGTTGCGGGCTACGCGCACTTGAAGGAAATCGATCCCGCCCACCCGATCTGGATGAACCACGCGCCCAGAAACAGCATCGAGCAACTCGCGTTCTTCAATCGCGCCGCGGACATCGTGGGTTGCGACATCTACCCCGTGCCGCAGGGAAAGGTCGGTCACTCCGACCTCAGCGACACGACCATGGCCAGTGTGGGCGGTTACACCCGCCGCATGATGGAAGCCGCGCCGGGGAAGCCCGCGTGGATGGTCTTGCAGGGATTCGGCTGGGCGGATCTCAATGAGACGGCGGGTGCCCAAGAGCGCGAATCCATGCGCAAACCCAAGCCGGAAGAGTCGCGCTTCATGGCCTACGACGCCATCGTGAACGGCGCGCGCGGCATCCTCTATTGGGGCACGGCCTACATCGGAGAAGACACAAGCTTCTGGCAAGAGCTGTGCGCCCTGATCGCGGAGCTGAAAGACCTGCAACCCGTGCTCTCCGCGCCGGATGCGGCCCTCGACGTGAAAGTCACCCTGGCGGAGACCTGGGGCTCGCTCGACCGCGGCATTAGCGTGCTGCCCAAACAGGCGGGCGACGGAGTGCACCTCATCGTCGTCAACGAATGGCTCGACCCCTTGCGCTACACCCTCTCCGGCCTCGACTCCCTCAACGGCAAACAGTACAAGGATTCGACTACCGGCCTGACCGCCACCGTGGAAAACGGCACCCTGACCCTGCCCATCCGCGGCTACGGCGTCCACGTGCTGCAGCCCGCGGGGTGATCGGGCGTCCGGCGAGTTTATCTTTCCCTTGCGCGTTCCACCCAGATGCGCTACTATAAAAGGGGTTTCCTCCGCCCAGCTTCAACGCAAACTGGGCGGAGGCGTTACGCACAGGCGACGAGCGCGATGCCTTGGATTGCATTGGCGCGTGGACCTACACAGGGTATCTCTGTGCGTTACGCCTGTACCTGGACCAGTTGTATGGACGCAGTCCCCATTTTCCCGTTTTCCAGCGCGGTGACCGCCATCGTGTAGAAAGGGAAGAAGGCATGTCGCACCGGCTTCGCATTCTGCATCTATCCGACCTGCATGAGCGTGTCGCGCTGGAATGGATGACTGAGAAGCGTAAGGCGAAGATTCGCGCCAACGCGGCTAGCCGGTATCGTGTCCTAGGAGACGGCCATTTCTTCGACAAACTCGCCGAACTCGCCAACGTCGCGCCCATCGATCTGATCTGCTTCACGGGCGATGTCGCGGACTGGGGCCTGCCTGAGGAGTATGCCGCGGCCACCCAACGCTTCCAACAAATCCGCAATACGACTGGCGTGCCCTTCGAGCGCTTCTTTGTGATTCCCGGCAATCATGACATCCAGCGCAAGACCGAGAAGAACACATGGAATAAGATGCGGACATTGGCGGGCAATCATGACTCTTGCACCGCCTTGTCCTCATGGATGGCTGGTCTGGAGAAGCCGTTTGGCGCAGTCGAAGGCTGGCGCGACAAGCTGCTCCAGCGCAACGCCGCCTTTTGGAGCTGGGTAGCAGACGATTTGCGACAGACCGCCTTGCTTCCGGCCAGCAATCCACACCAGAGACTAGGTTATCGCGTTGCCGTTTCCGGCCTGGAGAGACTGCCATTCCCCGTCACCGTCGTCGGCTTGGATTCGGCCTGGCTCTGCGGCAACGACAATGATATGGGCAGACTCCTGCTCACCGGCAAGCAGGTCGACCTGCTCACGTGCGACAGCGAAGGGAAGCCGCTGGCCGGCTTTCGGCTTGCGCTGGTGCATCACCCCTTGTCCGAGCTTGCCGACGGCAATCACTGCCGCCAATTGTTGGCCGATACCGTGGATGTGGTGCTGCGCGGCCATCAACATGAGCCGATTGCGGAGGAATTCAGCGACCTCGACCGTTCGCTCCGTGTCTTGGCGGCCGGCAGTCTGTATGAAGGAGACAAGGAGGATTCGTGGATTAACGGCTTTCATCTCATTGATGTTCAGTTGAACGACAGCGGACGTCCGCTACGCTATGACTTGGAGTTCTGGGGCTGGTCGCCGCGCGGGCTGCATTGGCATCACGACGACGGCGTCTACAGGAACACAGAAAGCGGCCGCGCTACATGGTGGACGGCATTGGGCAAAGCGGAACGCGACGCGGAAGTGACGCGGCGGCGCCTTGAGAAATCGCTCGATGATCTGAAGAAGCACGAGATCTTCATCGGGCGCGACTCACAGATGAAAGCCCTTGAATCCAGCCTCCTGCGGACAAATGGCGCGACGGCGTGTGCCATCTCCTCCGTGCAAGGTATGGGCGGTGTCGGCAAGTCCTATCTGGCGGCTGAATTCATCGGGCGTCACGCCGGACGTTTTCCGGGAGGTGTCGAGCGATTGATACTCGCGCGCGAGGACGCCCGCGATTTCGGTGCTTTGCTTAACGATTTCTGCGACATCTTGAGCCTTCGCATGCATGACCCCGAAAAGCGCGCCCTCTTGTTGCGTGAGCGACTCCTTTCCCCACCCACGCTGCTGCTAATCGAAAACGTCGATGGCCACGCCCAGGCGCATGCCGTGGGCGAGTTGGTCGCGCGTCTCGAAGGATGCCGTGTGCTGATCACAGGGCGCTATCGGAGATTGGGCGACAGCAGGCGATGGGAGCAGGTCGATATTCAACCCTTCGATGAAGCGGAAGCGCTCGAACAACTAACCAAGGAGTATCGCGAGCCGGCTTCCACAGAAGAGGCAGCGGAATTCCGAGAGTTGGCCGGGACACTGGGCCACTTGCCTCTGGCGATACACATCGCGGCAGGGTATTTGCGCCGCCCGGGTCAGACCTGCGCAGGATTCCTGAAGCGGATGCGCGACGCCGGTTGGAACCAAGGCCCATGTGATCCCGCCGATCCGGCCGCCGCCGACCGCGCCAAGGGTGTGCTCGCCCAAGTGTTTTACATTTCATTTACCGCACTGAAAAGCTGTTTCGGGAACCGGGGCGACGATATGTTTGCGGCGTTTTGCCGCTTGGGTTTTGCGCCGCCAGCCGGATTCGGCGTCTCCCTGGGAGCGGCGATCGCCGGGTTGGTCGGCGGCGATTTTGAATCCCTCGCGGTCGAGGCGTGCGCGCTTTCCATCCTGGATATCGACGCGGACCCCGCGCGTCCGTCAAGCCATCGCTTTCGCGTCCACCCGCTCTTAGCCGAACTGCTCCAGCCCAAGGCAGACGAGACCCGCGTGCTGGCCGACATGACGGATTGGTTCAGCGAACGGTTCGGCGAGGCGGAACGCTGGAATGAAATCCACGCCGAGCACCCTGCGTTGACCGCCTGGCTCAGGCGCATCACCAAAAGTGCCAATGAGGGAACGCTGCCGGAGGTTGAAATCGTTCGTATCGAACGCTCCAGCTCTGCCTTCGCCATAAGTTGCGGGCCGTTTCAACTTTGGGCGGCGTTTTGCGCCGTGGCTTTGGCACGCTGTGCGGCGGAGCAGGCGAAGTCCAATATCCTTTGGACCTTGAGCAACGTCGCCCAGCGGGCTGGCGACGTGAAGCAGATGGAAACAGCCGCACGAGAAAAACTGGGGCTAGATCGAGCCGCGGGTAGGGAACGTGGAGCCGCCCTGGCCAACGGCCTAATCGCCGATATCCTCTCCTCGCGCGGGGACTTGGACGAGGCCTTGCGCATCCGAAAAGAGGAACAACTGCCGGTCTTCGAGAGATTGGGCGATGTGCGCTCGCGGGCGGTGACCATGGGGCAGATCTGCGATATCCTAGAGGCGCGCGGGGACTTGGACGAGGCTTTGCGCATCCGAAAAGAGGAGGTTCTGCCCACATTTCAGAAGCTTGGTGACCCCAGGCTTTGCGCTGTGGAGAAAGGCAGGATCGCCGATATCCTTTCCGCGCGCGGGGACTTGGACGAGGCCTTGCGCATCCGAAAAGAGGAAGAACTGCCGGTCTACGAGAGATTGGGCGATGTGCGCGAGCGGGCGGTCACCATGGGGAAGATCGCCGACATCCTAGAGGCGCGCGGGGACTTGGACGAGGCCTTGCGCATCCGAAAAGAGGAACAACTGCCGGTTTACGAGAGATTGGGCGCTGTGCGCTCGCGGGCGGTGACCATGGGGAAGATCGCCGATATCCTTTCCGCGCGCGGGGACTTCGACGAGGCCTTGCGGGCCTTGCGTGACGAATGTCTTCCCGCATTCGAGAGATTGGGCGATGTGCGCGAGCGGGCGGTCACCATGGGGATGATCGCCGATATCCTTTCCGCGCGCGGGGACTTGGACGAGGCCTTGCGCATCCGAAAAGAGGAACAACTGCCGGTTTACGAGAGATTGGGTGATGTGCGCGAGTGGGCGGTCACCATGGGGAAGATCGCCGATGTCCTTTCCGCGCGCGGGGACTTGGACGAGGCCTTGCGGATCCGAAAAGAGGAAGAACTGCCGGTCTACGAGAGATTGGGCGATGTGCGCTCGCGGGCGGTCACCATGGGGAAGATCGCCGATATCCTTTCCGCGCGCGGGGAATTCGACGAGGCTATCCGAATACGTAAAATGGAAGAGCACCCAACCTATGAGAATCTGGGTGACTTGGTCAAC
>JADLGB010000023.1 GCA_020849535.1 Candidatus Hydrogenedentota bacterium | reverse complement strand
TTTCAAAAGGAAGTGCCCGCACGGATTACCGGAGGCTGGATATGATCCACGTGACACGGGGGCCGGCCATGTACGCTGAAAGCGTGCCGCATTTCTAGCCAGGGGCAGAGCGCAGCGCCGCCCCTGGGAATGAAATGTCCCCAAATGATTCAGCCCTGTAAGGGCGTCGCAAGGATGGGAATACGAAGGTATTGCGGCGCCCTTACAGGGCTTGGTACATGGGGGTGTTGGCGATACCAGGGGCGGCGCTTCGCTCTACCCCTGGCTAGAGTTGCATGGCGCTTTCAGCGCTCAGATTAGTTTCCGCAGAAGGTGATCGCATAGGACAACGGAGTCAGGGCGCCTTGTGGCGCAGGCACCATTGCTCTGTGCGATCACCTCCTTTTGAAACACCCTCTTAGAGCTTCTGACAGTATTCGCATCAGTTGAGCAGGCGTCCTCGCCTGCTCTGGAATTGCAGGCGAAGACGCCTGCGCTACACAAACCCGGCCGGTTATTGCTAGAGATTCTGAGTACTACAACGCGGGACTGTCTATAGACAGCGTGCCGTAAGATGCATCAGATGCGTGTCTTCGTTAGCGCCCGCTTTCCACTGCGGGCGTCTTTGGGCTCTGGGGCCGCCCGGCGTGGAAGCCGGGCGCTACAGAGACGTGGATTCCCCGGGTTTTGTCGATGCGAACGATGGAGAATGTGGCGCCATAGGAATAGGAGGGCGGACATTCCTGCCCGCCACAGCAACCGCTAACATCGCCGGTGCGGAAATTGGCCTACTGCGCGCATCAATCCCTGGCGGGGTGGACAACCCGCCCTCCTGACTTGAATAGCCACACACCACCGCGCATTCGAGTATAATAGTTCGCGACAATGATTAGGGGGATGAGTCCATGGAAGTAGTACTTGTATTTGCGGGAATGATCGCTCTTATTGTCGTCATTCGCCTGGTTGCCGGTTCCTTTGACGGCGAGCGGGTGGAACGCTACGTGGCCGAGAACGGATGGGAACTTGTGGACCGCAGTTGGGATCCCTTCGGACCCGGGTGGTTCGGCGAGCAGGACGCGCGCATTTACCAGATCGTCTACCGGGACCGCCAAGGCAATCTGCATCGCGCTCACGTCAAGACGTCTATGCTGAGCGGGGTGTACTTCACCAACGATCACATCGTGGAAGCAGCCCGCCCTCCCGCGCCGTCGCGGGAAGAGACGCTGGAAGAGGAAAACCAACGGCTGCGGGAGCGAATCCGGGACCTCGAGGATGGGCGATCGTGAGCGGAGAAGGCAGAAGAGAGTAACCCGCGCGGCGGAGCCGCAATTAGGCGAAGAGGTTCATCCACCGATTACACCAAAGGCGCCGATTCAAGGAAGAGAGGGTGTAAGTAGGGGGATCGGGCGTCTCGCCCGTGGATTGATGTGACGCAAGGGGATCAAGCCTGAGCGTGTGGGACGTCACTGAAGAATCCTGCGCCCCGCTGGGGCTTTCGGAAGGAGAGGGCGTGCTTACCCCGGGTTCCGCCTGCGGCTCCACCCGGGGCTATGCGCCTGCGCCCCTCCGGGGCTTAAGATCAAAGAGGTGCGTGGAAGACGATACAGGCCGACAAGCCAATCACTTGAACGAAGCGCTGTGCTGCCTCGCTTGGCAAGCGAGGCAGTACCAGAATGCTGTCCTCTTGCATTTCCGCGATTCTCTGCGGACTCTGCGCCTCTGCGTTTGAGTTAATTGAAGGCCATGGGCAGGGATGCCCATGCCACCTCAGCATTTCCTTTCGGAAATGGTGAAATCGGTGGATGACTATCTTCGTTTGGTTGCGGCTCTGCCGCGATGGGCTATTAGCTTTCGCCTTTACGGGCTGAAATCACCGCCGGCGGAGGCTCGGGTGGAAACATGCGCCTTCCGGTTACTTCGCGCCGTTCTGCGGCTTGAAAATTCGGTACTCTCGACTATCCTTGTATGGTCGCGGCTCGACGACGCCGTGTGAAGCTGCGCAATCTGTGGATGGATATGGGCATCATCGCGGCGCGTAGATCTGCACGCCGAAGCGGTCCGCCGATTCGAACAGGGCATAGACCTTGCCATCTTCGCCTACGGTGGCCCAGTTCTCTTTGTGTTCGGACACGGCGAGGGCGATGCTCGCGATGTAGTCGCCGTTGTTGTTGTACTTCAGGATGCTGACGGTGTTGCCTTCGTTGTCCTGCAGTGCGCCGCCGTAGCCGCGCTGGCCGCGCACCATGAGGTACACGTTGCCCCATTGGTCGTCGGAGATGCTATGGACGTAAACATGGCCATCGGGCGGGTCGCCTTCCGCGAAGGAGAACAGGTAGCCGCCGTCCGGGGTGAACTTCTTGCAGGGGCCGTAGTAGCCACAGACGAACACTTCGCCGGCGGGATCCACGGCGAGCCCGTGGGGCGCGTTAAAGTCCGCCATGCCGTCCGCATCCTCACCGAACGTGTAAAGGAACGCGCCTTCTTTGTCATAGACCGACACGCGCATGTTGTCCACATCGGTGATGAAGAGGCGCCGCTCGGCGTCCCAGTCCATCCCGTGGGCCCGCAGGATGTCTCCCTTGCGCGTGCCCTTGGGCGCGAAGATCTGGAGGAACTTGCCTTTCGAATCGAAAACCTGGACGCGCGGCTTATCGCTCTTCTCGTCGGTTACGAAGATGCGGCCCTCGACGTCGACGGCGACAACCCGCGGCTTCTTGGTCTGGCCCGGCCCTTCACCGGAACCGAGTCCGATCATGTTCAGATACTTGCCATCCGGCGTGAACCGCAGCACGCGGTCCGCGAGGTAGTCCGCGATGATGACGTTGCCGTCGTTGTCCAATTCGATGCAGTGCGGGTCGGTGAAGTACTTCGCCCCTTCCTTGGCCTCGCCCCACGTGCCCACGAACTCGTAGGCGGGGCCTTCCTTTTCCATGAGGACGGTGGCGAACAGGAAGTGGTTCGTGGGTTCGGGCGCTTCGGCGCAGATGTGGATCTCGCGCACGGGCGGAACGGTCTGCGGGGCCTGATACACACCTTCTTCCGTGATTGTGCCCAGCTCCTTGTTGCCGCCGGGGATGTTGTTCACTGACCATTTGACCCCTTCGGCGAGACGCGCGCCTTGCATACGTTCCGCCATCATGATGACCTTGAACGGCTGCGTAGAGCCGGGGGCCAGCGTCACCACCGATGGCGTGATACGCGCGCGGCCCGGCTGCGCGAGCGCGGACATGCAGGGCAAGCCCGCGGCGAGAAACAAGGCGGCCACAAGTATCGCGACACGCAAGCGCTGAACGGCAGTGAAAACGGCATGCATAAATAAACCCCCTCAGGCATGGCTTGATGAGCCCCAAGATCGCCAACAAAGACTGGGCCGGACGCATCGCGCCGGTGGCCGAGCTGAGTATAGCACGGGGCACTGCGGAAGATGGGCGGGAAATCAACAGAAGTCCACGAGAACATGCGTGGCGAATGCTATGAAATTCGCGGTGCATCTTCACCACAAACGCGGTATGCTTGTGCGGAATGCGCGGAAAGCGTCTTGGACATAGGGTTGGGGATCAGGTATGCGGATATCAGTCGTGATTGCGGCGTACAACGAGGCGGACACCGTGGGCGAGGTTATTGCGCGTGTCCGGGCGACGCCCTACGAGGTGGAGGTACTTGTGGTCGACGATGGTTCGACGGACGGGACTTGGGAGCGTCTCTCGGCGTTGTCTGATATGGACGGGCTGGTCCTGCTACGGCATGATCGCAACCGTGGAAAAAGTGCCGCGTTGCGCACGGCGTTCGCGCGCGTCACCGGTGAGGTTGTGATCGTTCAAGACGCCGACTTGGAATACGATCCCCGGGACTACCCAGTCCTACTCGAGCCGATCCTGGACGGCCGGGCCGACGTCGTGTACGGGTCCCGTTTCCTGGGTGGACCTCACCGGGTGCTGTACTTCTGGCACTCCGTGGGCAACAAGTTTCTCACGCTCCTGTCGAACGCCCTCACCAATTTGAATCTCACCGACATGGAGACATGCTACAAGGCGTTTCGCAGAGAGGTGCTCGACGGATTGACCATCGTGTCGGACGGGTTCGGTTTCGAGCCGGAGTTTACGGCCAAGGTGGCCCGGCGGGAATTGCGTATTTACGAAGTGCCCATCAGCTATAGCGGGCGGAGTTACGCGGAAGGGAAGAAAATCACCTGGAAAGACGGTGTGGCGGCCTTGCTGACCATTGTGCGTTTTCGGTTCTACCGGTGACCACGGGGTTGGTTTGTACATATGCCATTTGTGCTAGAATGCGGACGTGTGGGTTTTCTGTCTGAAGGCGACGCCAAACTATTCTGTCGGGGAACCAGATGGACATTGACAGTTCGGACAACAGCAGTTCACCCAGTACGCCCAGTACGCCGCAAACCTTCGACCGGGAAACGCTGAAGAAGGTTACCGCGGGGTTCCAGCCGGGCGAGCTTATCGCGGACCGCTATGAAGTGCAGAAAATGTTGGGCCGCGGCGGCATGGGCATGGTGTACCTGGTGTGGGACCGCGAGATGCAACAGCCCGTCGCCTTGAAGACCCTCTTGCCCCAATACCTTTCCAGCAGCCACGCGGTGAAGCGGTTCGTGCGGGAAGTCGCCGCCGCGCGTCAGCTCGATCATCCGTGCATCGTCAAAGTTTACGACGCCCGCCAGATCGGGGCGTTGCTGTTCTACACGATGGAATATGTGGATGGGGTGAGTCTCTTCAAATGGATACGAAAGAAGGGCAAGTTGGGCTTGGGCAGCACGGTGCGCATTCTCAGCCTGTTGTGCCACGCTCTCGAACACGCGCATCAGTTCACGGTGCACCGCGACATCAGCCCCGACAACGTCATGGTGTTGCGCAACGGGCAGGTGAAGCTGCTGGATTTCGGATTGGCCAAGCTCACCAACGTGCAGTCGGCCTTCACGATGATCGGGGTCAGCCTCGGCAAGCAAGACTACATGGCTCCGGAGCAGCGGCTCAGCGCGGCCGGCGTGGACAA
>JADLGB010000022.1 GCA_020849535.1 Candidatus Hydrogenedentota bacterium | reverse complement strand
GCAGGCCATCCGTCGAGAATATCCCCGGACTATGCGGATGCCCGAAGAAGCAGAGACGGTATTCCTGCTCTTCCAGGAAACTCAGATGGGGCAGAACGTCCTCCCACGGGACCAGATAGCAATCGCGGTCCGTGGGCGAACCGTGGGCCGCAAGGAAGTGTTCGAATTTGATGCTGTCGGGAAGCTGCTTGAGCCAGGCGAGGTTAATCTCGGACAAATGCTCACGGGTCCACAGGGCCGCGTGCAGCGCCACGGGGTTGAAGCCCCACGGTTCCTCGATGCCGCAGGCTACCGCATCATGGTTGCCGCAAATCGTGGGAATGCCCGCCTCGCGAATGATGGACGCGCACTCGTCTGGATTGGCGTTATACCCCACCACGTCGCCCAGACACACGATCTGGTCCACCTGCAGCAGCTCAATTCGACGCAGTACGGCCTCCAGCGCCTCAAGGTTGGCGTGGATGTCCGAGATAATCGCGTATCGCAAACGGCATACCTTCCGTGCGGCCGGCACGACGGGCCGGCTTGCGTGATGATCGGGCCTTCCCCGGTACTCGTCGATATGGGATTCGCCGCGCGGCCCACCGTTCCCTCGGCCCGCTGCGTTTCCCCCACCGCTCGTCCCCACCATATGGTGACATACCTACCTGCGGCGGATTCAATACCTGTATCGGAAGGTATTGTGCACGGATTGTCGCGGCGGAATCAACAGGCCCGTGAGGTACCAGGACAATCTCACTTCACACGCATCGGCCTTCGGCAGGGACGACCGGACGACGCAGTGCCCCTCGAGTAGGGCCGCATTCGTTCCCTCTTCCGTAGGGCGGGATTCGTTCCCGCCTTCCTCGGGCCGCATTCGTTCCCTCTTCTGTAGGGCGGGATTTGTTCCCGCCTTCTTGACGAGCCCGGGATCACCGCCGCGTCGTTCAAAATCCGGTGAAGATGCCGGCGCACAGCACGCGTACGCGCCTCCGGGGCTAGACCCATTCCGATTAGCGATCAAAAACCGAAAAGGGCGGGAACAAGTCCCGCCCTACTAAGCCCGCCCGTGCTAACTGGTGCAGCCAGCGCGTCCCCGCTATGATAGGGGGCGGTACGCACCGGATACGGGCCCGGCGGAAGACCGCCCTGCGCAATGGAGGATTCAAGAGCTTCATGGACGATCTTCGAGAGGAGGCGATGCGCCTGCGCAAGGAGTATCACTATCTCCGAAAGGCGCTGAAGCAGAATCCGAACGATCGGGCGCTCCGGAAACGCGCGGACGCCATCCAGAAACGGTATAAAGAGATCCAGCACGCCGAGAAATCGCGTCCAGACGCCGAAGACTCTTTGGAAACTTCGCCGATCGAGCCGATCGACATGTCGATCTTCGAACCCAAACCCTATGAGGTCCCTCCCGCAGTTTCGCTGTCGAAAGGCTCCGGGACTCTCGGAACAGCAAGGAGAAGCACCTTGTCTCCAAGGACGATTTGGACTGCGCTTATGGTTTCCATCCTGCTCCTGGCCGCGCCATTCTATTACTTCATGTTCTTCCGCGGGATGAGTTTCTACGAAGTGCCTACCGGTTCCATGATTCCCACGCTTCAACCTCATGACCGGGTCGTGGCCATGACCGCCGAGATGTATTACCGGGGCGATGTGCTTGTGGTCGAGGACCCGAGCGACCCGGCAGCCTTTCTGGTGAAACGCCTCGTGGGCCTGCCCGGCGACATCATTGAGGTGAAGCGTGGCATCCTCTTTGTCAACGACACCCCCATCGAAGAGCCCTACCTCCGCGAGAAGATGCTGTACATCCTTGAGCCCATTGAAGTGGCCGCAGACGAGGTCTTCCTCCTCGGCGACAACCGCAACGAAAGCGACGACAGCCACGTCTGGGGACACGGCATCCCCGCGCACAAGATCACCGGCCGTGCATTCTATATCTACCATCCCCCCGACCGCCGCGGCACCCTGCCCTCACACACGGACGCATTCGCGATCGTTCCGGATGACACTGCCGCTCAAGGCGAGTAGCGCGTCCCGTCCGTCGCCGGGATTTCCATCGCGACGACACCGAGTCGCCGCAATGGCCCGAAGGGCCTAGACACACCCACAGCCCATCGCGGCACAGCCGCGCTCAGGGAAGAGGATAGCCCGTGCTTGCCCGCGAACGAACGCGAATAGACAGGAGATTTGCTGAGACGGTGCGCCCTCCCTCTTGAGGCCTGAAGGGCCGGCGCCATACTAGCCCAGGGCAGAGCGAAGCGCCGCCCTGGGCAGACGCCCCCTCCTCCCTACCTTGAGCGCTGAAAGTGCGGCACGAAGCCCGAGAAACGCGGTTAGAAACCGCGTCCACCATGACCTATCGTCTGGAACTCTCCACGCAAGCACAACGTGTGAAGAGCGCATCCTCTCTTGTGGCCTGAATGGCCAATATACTTGTAGCCCAGGGTTGGGCGCAGCGGCAGCGAAGCCCTACCCTGGGTATCCAGACCGAATCTTACTACCCTGAAGGGGTTGCATAGTCTTCCCGTCGCCAATCCAGCGGGCAATGGGAGCGGGCAATAGGGACACAATACTCCATTTCTTCCCGTCGGCATCAATTGGGCATTATGCCCCCGAGATTATTGTCCCCGAGATAATACTATTCAGCACATCGATATTGTCACTCACCCGATTCGCGTGCATTAGCGTTCATTGGCGGTTCCCTGCTCTTCAACCGCGAATGAACGCGAATGAACGCCAAGGGTTGAGCGCGTGAAGGCCGTTGGTTTCCACTCCGAAGTGAAAGGGACACGACATCCAGTTTCTTCCGGTTGACAGCAATTGAGTATTATGTCCCCGAGATTTGCGATTTTCGGGCCCATGGCCGCAAGTCGGTCCTTTTCGAGCGATTGATCAAGGAACTGCCTACCAATCTCGACGCAGTCATTATGGAAGGCACAATGATGGAGCGAGATAATGATTCGTTTCCCGACGAGTCTGCAGTGGAGGAGGCTATCGTCGACGCGATAGCTGGGCAGACGAACCTGTCCTTCATCATCGGATCATCACAGAACATCGACCGGTTGGTGTCCGCGTATCGGGCCTGCATCAAAACAAACAAATCCCTTGTGATTGACCTCTATACGGCCTGGATCCTGGAGCAACTGAAACTCGTTTCGGACTCGGTGCCGAACATGTCCTGGGAGCGAATGCGCGTCTATTTTCCATACAGGCAGTACGAGATTGTGCGGGCGAACAAAGAGTGCTTCGGAAGCTTCCTCGTCCGAGCCCTCGAACGGCGCATAAAGAAGGATGAACTATGGGAGCACAGGAATCAGTACCTTTACCTCGCTAAGTTGTCCTCCGGGCCCCTATTTAACATCTATAAGAAGGCCGGTCGCGTCAAAGTGATCTATTCGCAGTGGCTCGGATACTTGAAAGAGCCATCGTGTCGAGTTGCAAATCTTCAGAGCGACCCACAAGTTGAGTTCATTTACGCTCACACGAGCGGCCATGCCGTACGTGCGAACCTGAAGGAATTCGCGGATGCCCTGGCTCCAAAACGGTTGACGCCTGTGCACACCGAATACGCAGATCGTTTTGGAGACCATTTTAAGAACGTAGTCCGCTTGCAAGACGGGGAAGCTCTGGAACTCTGAAACCAGGCTTGCGATCAAGGGAGCGGCGTATGCATGATGTGAGCTTGGAGGTCGATACGAAACCGAAAATGGAAGACGACATCAACCATAGAGGGGGACGAATGAGAAACTTAAGGGATCTCGCGGATAAACCGAGCTACAGCGAGATCAATCGAGAAGAAAGAAACCTGTGCGCCATTCTCTTCCACCTGCTCCACATTAACGACAATATGCGCAAGTTCATGACACTTCTAAAACCAATACCTCCGTTTGGTGACTCGGAGGAAGTGACCGGTGTATACGTAGAATATGCGTATGCGCGAGATCTCTGGGACCATATGCGTGGGAAAGAAGCGAATGAAAAGAAGCGCAGTTTTGTTACTGAGAAGCTCGGCCTTGACGATTTGGGCCGATTTGCTGAGACCTCAATGAGCACAGAAGATTTCAACAAGACCTTTGTCGCGGGTACGAAGATTTCCAAGATCCATATTCAGAATCCCGGTCGCTGGTCGGTTGACAAAATCAAAGAGGCCTTTATCAAAGATGCTGATGGAATTTTTCTCTCCGCCTGCACATTCAAATGGGCGTTCAATGTGAAGCCGGACTTGGTCATACATCTGGATGGAAACAAGGCGGTCTGTATCGAGGCCAAATTGGAATCATACGAAGATCAGTATCCAGGTGACAAAGGGGAAAAGAGAATTTTCGAAGAGCGTTTCAAGGATTCTTGGTTAGGCAATCGGATGTCCCAAACGAAAGTTCAACGATATCTTATGGAAGACATTCTCGGCTTGACCTCGCATCCGGTATTCCTGCGGAAGTCGAGGCAGAATAAGGTTGAACAGGACAATGACAAGTTACCTCAGGAACTTACGTGGCCCGAAGTATTCAATGGGCTTGATCGGGGCGGAATACCCAATTACATGGAGCAGGCGGTGGAAAGCGCGATAAAGAATTCGGAACGTCGCGGTCGTGGAAAATAGGGAAAGTTCTCTTTCGTTGGTGAGAGCGGCTTATAGAATCGAAATAGGATTGGACGCTGCGGACAACAACACGCTTGTGCTCACTAGCGATCTTCCAGCAGGAAAGGAAAACATCATGAAACGCCGTCATTTCCTTCAATTATCCGGAGCGACCGGTGCGGCCTTCGCCCAATCTTCTTTGCTGCGGTCAAGCGCTCACGCGGCGGCCGCCCCGCCAGCAGAGGCATCAGGGCCGGACAGCGTGCTGGACGGCAACGGCCTTATCGCGGGCCGCACGCTCGATGACCTCATTGCGCGGTATCGCTATGACTTGTTCGATGATTTCCTGCCGTTCATGGATGCGCACGTCATCGATCACGAGTTGGGCGGGTTCATGACGACCGCGGATCGGTCGGGCAAGACAATTTCCACGGAGAAGCGCACCTGGTTCGAGGGACGGGGCATCTGGGTGTATTCCCACCTCTACCGCACGCTCGCGCCGGAGGACCGCTACTTGGAGGTCGCGCGGAAATCGGTGGACTTCATGCTCCGCGCGAAGCCCGCCAACGATGCGCCGTGGCCGAGTTCGTTGACGCGCGAAGGCGCGCCCATGGAAGACCAGGGCGTGCTCATCGCGGGCAAGCGTTATCCCACTGGGGGCCAGGTGTACG
>JADLGB010000021.1 GCA_020849535.1 Candidatus Hydrogenedentota bacterium | reverse complement strand
TCATCTCCACCCGGGACCGCCGGGAGTTTGACGGGCAGTTGGAGGGGGGCAACTTCTCCATTGCCGTGGTGGTGTACGAGAAGCTGGCGCAGTTGCTGGTGCGGCGTCCGGAACGGCTGGAAGAGGTCGAACTGCTCATCGCGGATGAACTCGAGATCCTGTCCGACCCGGACCGCGGTGCGCAGGTGGAACTGCTGCTGACGCGCATCCTGCAGACGAAGTGCCGGATGATCGGGTTGTCGGCGGTGATCGGCCACGCGGACAAGCTGGCGCATTGGATGAAGGCGGACCTGGCGCTGCACGAGCGGCGCCCCGTGGAGCTGCGCTACGGGGTCTTGCACGAGGGGCTTTTCAAGTACCGCACCTACAATGAGTACAGCCAGTCGGAGGAGGAGTTGATCCACTGCCACTCCGATTCGAGCTGGGAAATACTGACGGAGAACCTGTGCGCGTTTGTGGACCGGGGCGAGAGCTGCCTGGTCTTCGTGAAGGCGAAGCACGAGGCGCGGCGCGGCGCGGAACTGCTCGCGGGGCGCGTGAACGGCCATGCCGGCGGCGCGGCGCAGAAGGCCATCGAGGCGCTGCGCAGATTGGAAACGACTCATTGCCGGGACAGCCTCATGGACACCCTGGCGTCGGGCGTGGCGTTTCACAACGCGGACCTCTCGGGCGAGGAGCGGCGCATCGTGGAAGAGGCGTTCCGCTCGGGCGAGGTGAAGGCGCTGGTCTCGACGAGCACGTTGGCGGTCGGCATGAACCTGCCCGCGCAGAACGTCTTCATCGCGGCGGACAAGTGGCACTACGACGCCCGCTTTGGCATGCCGTGGAAGACGCCCATCCTGCGGTCCGAATACGAAAACATGGGCGGCCGTGCGGGGCGCTACGGATCGGGCACGCCATTCGGGCGATCGATCCTCATCGCGGCCACGCCGTTCGATGAGGCGACCCTGTGGCGGCGCTACGTCGAGGGGGAACGCGAGCGGGTGGAGCCGCGCCTCGCCAAGGACCCGCTCGAAAACCACGTGCTGCGGCTGGTGGCGTCGCGCTCGTGCACCACGGAAGCGGAGTTGCACGCCTTCTTCAACGCGACGCTCACGGGCACCTGGGTCTGGCTCGAATCGTACACGCTCGAAGAAACGGAGTTCCGCGTGCGCGCGGCGATGAACCGGGCCATCGACACGGGCATGATTTCAAGAGACGCGGATGGGCGGCTCCTCGCGACGCCGCTGGGACAGGCGGTGGCCTCGAAGGGCATCTCCATCGCGAGCGCGCAGGAACTGGCGCACTGGCTGCACGAGTCCGAGACGCGGATCTGGAGCGACCTCGACCTTATCCTCGCGGCGGCCCTCACGCCGGACGGTCGCATGCTCCAGGTGACGCTGACCTCGCGGGAGTACGAGCGCTCGGACTACCCCGGCGTGTTGAAGCGGCTCACCATGGATGAAGACCTGTCGGCGGACGTGCCGCTGAACCGCCTGCGCAACTGCAATCTCATGCCCTTCTTTGAAGAGGTGCGCGCGATCAAGGTGGCCCTCTTCCTGATGGACTGGATCGACGAGTTGCCGGTCTACGACATCGAGGAACGCTACCACACCCTGTTCGGACAGATCGTGTCCGCGGCGGAACAGCTCGCCTGGATCGTCGAGGCGACAGCGGCGCTGGCCACGGCCTTCGGCGCGCAACAGAGTTTTATTGACCGCATCAGCCGCTTGTCAGAGCGTGTGCAATACGGCCTGCGCGACACCGGCCTGGCCTTGGCGCGGCTGCGCCTGCCGGGCCTCGAGCGCAACGCCATCATCGCCCTCGAAACGCAAGGATTTCACTCACCCGCCGCACTGGCGGAGACCCCGGCATCCCTCCTTGGCCAGTGGGTCCCCGCGACGACGGCTCAGCAGCTCATCGCGTGGGGGCTGCGGAACCACGACGGCAAGGACCCCATTACCGGCAGGGAGGCTCGCCCAACGGCCTCCTTGCCGGTCCTTGTCGTGGACGACCGGCGTCCGAACGAAATCCTGATCGAAGGAAAAGCGGTGAAACTCCAAGATAAGCAGTACCGCCTGATCCGCGCCTTGGCGGCCTCGCCCGGCGAGTGCATCCCCTACGACACGATCTACGAAGCGGTATGGGGGGAAACCATCGTCGAGCAGAACCAGATGCACTTCCAGAAACGCCGCATCCTCGCCAGCGTCAAGGACGTGGCGCCGCACCGCCCAGACCTGATCCGTACCATCGCCAAGCGGGGTTTCGTGTTGGACCTCACCCCGGCGGAGGTGACGCTGCTCCCTGCCGCCACCGTGAACGCCGCCTGAAAGACCAGATCTGCTTCTTCAATTCATTCGAACGCAGAGGCGCAGAGTTCGCAGAGGAACGCGGAGAAGACACTCTGGTACTGCCTCGCTCTCCGAGCGCGGCAGCCAAGCGCTCCCCTCCGAGAATCGACTTGAAGGTACACATACCCCGTTTGCTCTCTTTGCGCGTCTAAGCCCCGGCAGGGGTGCGGGGGTATAGCCCAGGGTGGAGCGAAGCGAAACCCTGGGTACGTGCCCGCCCCTTTTGTGGAAGCCCCAGCGGGGCGCAGGATTCTTCGGCAAAGCCCCGTTATCCTGATTTCGGCAGCTGAATGGGATTCACACCGTCTTGGGCGTAGTCTTCGCGAATCGAAACACGAAGTCCGTCCCTGATCTCTTTGACGCTCATGCGTTGGAAAGAGAACTTGCGGCGGTCGTTAGTCTGGACTTCCCGCGCCCACGCTGGGGCTTGATCGATTGGAGCCTCATCAAGATCCCCGGGTTCCGCCTCCGGCTCCACCCGGGGCTAAGTCCCTGCGCCCTTATCAGGGCTGCGGATGAATGCCCGTGGGTCACCGCAAAAGCGCGCGAACTCACTTCGTCGGCAACACCCCGGAGCTTTTCAACAGGTCCATCTTCAGCACATCCGACACCACGTCGAAACCGAGCGTGACTTCATACGGACCCTCCGCATACGATCCGACCGCATACGGCTCAAAGTAGAACGTGAGCCCGCGCGGCGAGATCGTGATCACCGCCAGTTCATCCTTCCCAAGCGACGCGAGTGTACCGTCCACCACCCAACTGGCCTCCTGCTTCTTGAGGTCCGCCAGGCAAAGCTCCGACAGCTTTGCGAGTCCGATCTCAGGAGACACCAACAAGTCTTCCAGCCCGAGGCTCCTCGGCGCCTCCCCCGAAAGGTCCACATTGAGGCAATCATACGTGGTCATCCCATGCGCTCCACCCGCATAGGTGTACGTGTAGAAGAGGATGCTGGTCACGCCGCCGGACGCGAAGTGGGGGACTTCCGCGCCGATATCGATCGAGAACTCCGCCTGGAAATCCGGTACGACCATCTCCTCAGCCTCCTTCAGGAATCCACTGATGCGGCGGTCCACCCACTCCTTCACCATGCGGTTCAGGGCCTCCTCCTTTGCGCCGCCGCCCCACCCAAACACCGGATAGCCCGCGCCGATCGTGACCGTCTGCCCCTTCACCTTCGTCTCGCG
>JADLGB010000020.1 GCA_020849535.1 Candidatus Hydrogenedentota bacterium | reverse complement strand
CGAACGACGACAACTGCGTCATCCGGTCCCCGGGACCGATTCCCAGCGCGTCAGTGTACGCCGCGATGTAGTGCAAAACGTTCCGGTGCGTTTGCACCACGCCCTTGGGTTTCCCTTCGGACCCCGAGGTATACAGAATGTATGCGGGCTGATCGGGATCTACTTTGGGGGCTTCGCAAGGGGTCTCGTCCGCGAAGGACTCAACACTCCGCACCCGGCACCCGGCGGGTGCGAGGTGTTGCGCGTACTCCCAATCCTTCTCCCGGCACAGCAGCACCGTCGTCTGCGCGTCTTCCAGCATGTACCGCAGCCGCGCCTCCGGGTACCCCGCATCCAGCGGCACGTACGTGCTTCCCGCCTTCAGCACGCCCAGAACCGCCGCCACCATCGCCGCGTCCTGCACGAACAAGAGGCCGATGCGCGTGGGCCGGCCTTGCGTCTCCTTCAGCACGCCCGCCGCGATACGGCCCGCCTCGCGGTCTAATTCCGCGTACGTCCACGTCGTCTCCCGCGTCCGCACCGCCACCCGCGTACCGTGTTCGCCCGCGATCCGCGCGAAGCGCCCCTGCAAGGTCTCCGTGAGTTCCCCAAACCCACGGTACCCCGCAGGCTTCGCCACACACACCGCGCTCGCGCGGTCATCATCCTGCGTCAGCGAAATACTCGCAACGTGTACGTCCGGATTCGCGGCGATCCCTTTGAGGATCCTCTCAAACGAAGAGAGCATTTGTACCATGCTGTCCGGCTCGAAGAGATCGCGGTTGTACACGAGCGCAAGATGGAGCGAATCACGCTTCTGTTGCACGTAGAGGGTGAGGTCAAACTTGGATTCCTGCTCGTGGCGTGGGATGCGCTCAATGCGAAGCCCCGGCAGCGCGAACGAGTCCTGGCCCATGTTGAGCATGTTAAAGAGCACCTGGAAGATCGCCGTACGACTAAGGTCGCGCTCGGGCTTCAACTCTTCGACAAGCTTTTCGAATGGCAGGTCCTGGTGCTCGAGTGCGTGCATGACCGACGGACGCATCCGCCGAAGTAGCTCCCGGAATGACGGATTTTCACCGAGGCGCCCCCGCAACACTACCGTGTTCACGAAGAAGCCGATGAGGTCCTCCGTGCCCGGGTGCGTTCTGCCAGCGACCGGCGAACCCACCGCGAAGTCCGTCTGCCCCGTGAATCGATAAAGCAGGCATTGGAAGGCCGTCAGCAACGTCATGAACAGCGTCGCATGCTCTTCCATGCTCAGGCGGCGCAGCGCGGAAGTCAGGCCGGCATTAAGTTGCAGAACCTCGCGGGCTCCCTGGAATGTTTGGACCGCGGGCCGGGGACGATCGGTGAGAAGATCCAGGACGTGCGGCATCCCATCGAGTTCGCGCAGCCAGTAGCCGAGGCGGTCACTCAGTCCATCGGACAGCGATCGCTGCTGGGTACGCGCGAAATCCGCGTATTGCAGTTGAAGTGCGGGAAGCTCCGGTTCGCAGCCTGAGGTGAACGACTCGTACAAGCGTGCGAAGTCGCGCAGCACGATGCGCAGGCTCCATCCGTCGGCGATGATGTGGTGGAGCACAAACACGATTGCGTACTCACCGGAATCGAGATGGATGAGGGCGGCCCGAAACAACGAGCTGGCGCCGAGGTCGAACGGAGCGTGCGCGAACGCGTCGACTTCGCGCTGCAATTCGGCATCACGCCGGTCCGCCGGTACGGAAGTCAGGTCGATGTGCGCGAATTGCGCGAGGGCGCGCATCGAAACAACCTGGGCTGGTTGATCGTCAAAGGAAGTGAATCCGGTGCGCAACGTTTCGTGGCGCACCACCAGCGCCTGCAATGCGGATTCGGCGGCGGCCACATCGATGACACCATGCAGGCGGTAGGACAACTGCATGTTGTAAGTGGATCGGCCCGGCTCAAGCCGATCGAAGAACCACAGGCGCCGCTGCGAGAACGAAGCGGCGGCGTGCTTGCGGCCCTCGCCCAGCAGCGAGACGATGGCGGTCTTGTGCCGTTTCAGCGCCTCGCGCAGTTCCGGTGAGAGCGAGTCCTTGGGCGCACGCAGACACAACTCGCCGTTTTCGACCCATAGGTGGACGCCCCCGGCAATGGCTCTCGCAAGGATCGCCACCGGGGTCATAAGCGTTCCTCCACCATATCGTCGAGGGGCGTCGAAGACGCGGCGGCAACGGACTCGTTGGGTAACTCGTAGTCAAGCGCGGCCGCAACATGCTGGGCGCGTTCACCGAGCGGACGGGGCAATCGTGCACGGCGCCACGCCTCGCCCAGGGAAGCCTCGATAGACTTGTGCTTGAGGAAATTGGGATCGCCGATGGAGCGCGACGTCGCATGGACGCCGTCTGTCATGCGGCCTTTCGCGTACGGCTGCAATACACCTTCATCAAAGGGCAGCCGCAGGAAATCGCACACGGAACGCATGATGCGTTCGGGCTCCGCGACCAGGTCCTCATAGCGCACCTGAAACTTCCGGTTGGCATCCACGCCTTCAAGAAAGTCCATCGTGTTCTGATTGTGCGAAGTCCAGACTTCTTCTGCGAGCAGATAGGGATCGGCGTGACCAAAATTGAACATGCGCCCGGTGCGGTTCTTGACGTACGATTCGATGACCGCGTAGGGATGCCGGTAGAGATACAGGTACAGCGCATTCTCGAAGAGTTCCTCCGCACGCTCCAAAGTCTGACGGGTACCCGTATACGTAGGCGATTTATCGACGAGCAGTCTGGGCGCCACGCTCTCCTGAAGCATGCGGTAGACGTCCTGTATGGATGTCTTCTTGGCGGTCCATTCATTCAGCAGGGCTTCGCTGGCCTCCGCGTCCAAACCCATGGCTTCCATGACGGCACGTTGGAGTCCGTCGCCCAGGTCGTTGCCTTCGCGCACCACGCGCTGATAGTCCTCGAGCCCCGCAAAGTGGAGAATATGCAGTTCCGGAGGGCTGAAGAGTCCGGGATGCCCTGCGAGCATCACCCGTAACAGCGTCGAACCGGATCGCGGGGCCGAAAGCAAAAACACGCTCGACGGGTTCTTGCGTTCGACTTTCTCGCGCGGCGCCGCGAGTCCTTGAGTCTTAATGATACCCGCCTGGACGAAGCCCTCTGGAGGCGGGGCATCGCCGGAGCACTTTTGTTGCAGGATGTCCAATTCCGTCGCGAGATAGTGCGCGAACGCCGCCAGGTTCGGCTGCTCGAACACTTCCCGAGGATGGATGCGGAATTGCAGGTCGCGGCTCAGATTCCGGATCAGGTCCATCACCATGATGGAATCCAGACCAAGGTGGACCACGCTCTGGTCCACCGGGACCAACGCCGGGTCTGAATGCAGCACATCGGCAATCGCCGCGCAGAGATGCTGTTCGATCAGCGCGCGGCGTTCGTCGCCTTCCGAATCCAAGATGCGCTGCGCGCGGTCGCTGGGTTTCTGGGCTGGGGCCGAATCAATGAGCGGCGACAAGAACGCGGCGCTCTTCTCGAACAGGGTGCTCAATAGCGTCCAATCCGCGTCAAGCACACCGGCCTGCGCGGTTTCCGCGGAGAGCAAGACGCCCATGGCGGCAAGCGCCTCGGACGGTTCAAGGCTTCGCATGCCTTGCTGCGCAAGACGGGCCCCGCGGTCCGGACGCGCGGCCATACCCACCTCGGCCCAAGGGCCCCAGTTGATGCTGAGCGCGCGTTTGCCCCCCTGACGCCTCCACGCGGCCAGCGCATCCAGATAGGCGTTCGCGGCGGCGTAGTTGGCTTGTCCCACGGAGCCAAGCAGCGATGCCGCGGACGAGAAAAGCACGAAGAAATCGAGTGGCGCGCCGGCAAGCAGCGCATGGAGGTTCCAAGCGCCGGCGACCTTCGATCGCGCGACTTCAGCGAAGGATCGTGGCTCCATTTGCAGAAGGAGTTGGTCGTTCAAAACGCCCGCCGCGTGCATGACTCCAGCAATCGGGGGCCACTGCTCGCTCTGAAACTCGTCCAGGACCTCGCGCAGGCGCGCTTCGTCGCTAACATCGACGGCGGCGAGGTGAACGGACGCGCCCAGGGACTCGAGATGGCGCACCGTCGCAACAGCGCGTCCGATGGACGAATCAGGCGATAGCGCAGCCCACTCCTTGCGAGGAGGCAGCACGGTTCGCGACATGAGGAGCAAACGGCGCGCGCCATGCTCGACGAGCCACTCGGCGACCTTCGCTCCCAAGCCGCCGAATGCGCCGGTGACCAAATACGTGACATCCTTTCTGCAGTGGAAGCCACGGGGCTTTGGCATTTCGTCGGGATATAAGCGCGCCAAGCGGGCGCCCCAACGGCCGCTGGAGCGAAGCGCCACCATGCATTCATCGTCGTGAGCGTGCAACTCCGAGACGACCGCGGCAGGGTCCACACCCGGCGTGGTATCGATCACCTTGCCCATGACTTCGGGATGCTCCAGCGCCACGCAACGGGCGAAGCCCCACAGCGAGGCTTGAAGCAGCGCCGGCGCATGCGAATCGCCGGGCACGGCATGCGCGCCCCGGGTCACAAACGATATGCGGGGCGTCTCCGATCCTTTGAAACGGTTTGCGACCGCCTGCACCAGCAGAAGCGCGGGGGTGCAAACTGCGGAGAGTCCCTGCAGATGAGACTCTTCAGAGGCCGAGGAAGTTGAAGTCCCGTCGACTCCCCAACAGAAGACCACCCCGTGCAAAGGGCCGGCCTTGGAGGCCTCATCGAGGACCGCGCGATAGTGGTCCGCACTCTCGGGGTTCACCGTCCAGGTATTTGTTTGAATCGAGATGCCTTCTCCCGCTGAAACGAGCGTACATTCATCGCCGCGGTCGCGGAGAGACTGCACGACGTCTGAAACGAGGCCGGCCTCCTGCGCAAACACGAGCCAACGCGCGCCGGAGGAGTCCACAGGCGCGGGCGCCATTTCCAACGCATCCCAACGAACCTCGTAGAGGAGGCGGTTCAGGGCCATTCGCGCCTCTTCGCTTTGCACGAGCATGGCACCGTCACCCGCATTGGATTCGATACCAAGTCCGTAAGCCGAGCCTATACCCGGAACCGTGTTAAACCAGTAACGCTTGCGTTCAAAGGGATACGTGGGTACAGAGACGCGCGTGAGCCGCAGATGCCGGTCTACCGCTTCCCAATCCACGGGAGCGCCTTGGGTGTGCAGCGTGGCCGCGGCCGTCAGCAGGGGTTTCCAGTTGTCGGCATCTTTCGCGAGTGAGGGCAGCCAGATCGCGTCCGCATCGGAGATACAGCGGCGTCCCATTCCGATGAGAGTGTTCGCTGGACCGATCTCCACGTAGATCGAAACGCCCTGGTCCGCGGCGGCGCGCATGCCGCCATCGAACTGCACGGCATCGCGGATGTGATCGCGCCAGTACTCCGCGGTGAGCGTTTCACCGGCAGCCAGCACCGCTCCCGTGCGGTTAGATACCAGCGGGATAGTGAGGCGGCCGTATTCCACTGCGAGCGCTGCCTCATGGAACGCATCGAGTATGGGATCCATCAGGGGCGAATGGAACGCATGCGATACGGTCATGCGCGTGCAGCGAACGCTCTGCGCGGTGAACGCGTCAACAAGCGCGTCGACTACTTCCCCCACTCCGGAAATCACGGTAAGGTTCGGACCGTTCACGGCCGCGATGGAAACCGAAGCGGAATGCTCTGCGATGGCAGACGCGACGGTCGCGGCATCAGCAAAGACGGCGGCCATCTTTCCGCCCGCGGGCAGCAACTGGATGAGGCGCGCGCGCTCGGCAATCAGGCGGATGGCGTCCTCGAGACTGAAGAGGCCCGCGAGGCACGCGGCCGCGTACTCGCCGACGCTGTGGCCCATGACCACGTCGGGCACGATGCCCCACGATTTCCAGAGTTGCGCGAGCGAGTACTCGATCGCAAACAGTGCAGGCTGCGTGTACGCCGTCTGGTTGATGGGCGAATCCTGCCCGTCCTCGGGGAACAGCACGGAAAGCAGTGGGATTTCGAGGTGCGAACGCAGGAGATCGTCGCACCGATTCAACGCTTCACGGAAAACAGGCTCCGTTTCGTAAAGCCGCTTGCCCATGCCCGCGAACTGTGCACCTTGACCGGTGAAGAGAAACGCCACCTTCGGACGTTTCCGCGGGGGCGCAACACCATATGAGGCGCCCGGCGCAGTTCCGCTCTCCGCGTACGTGCGCAGCGCGCTCACGAGCTTCGCACGGCTTTCGGTCGAGTCGCCGGGCTCGGTGATGAGGGCGAGGCGGTGCTCGAAGGAGGTGCGGCGCGTGTTTGCCGTGTGGCAGATATCCGCGAGTGCCTCCGTGGAGGCTTCGATGCTGTCCGCGCAGCGCGCGGCCATCGCCTGCAGCGCAGTGCCCGTGCGCGCAGAAAGCGCGAGCACGTGGCGCGGACGCACGTCGGCATCGGACGCGTGGAGGGATGGAACCGCGGGCGCTTCCTCGAGGATGACATGGCTGTTGGTCCCACCGAATCCGAATGCGCTCACGGCGGCCAGGCGGCGGCGCGCACCGCGGGGCCACGGTGTGCGCTCCGTGGGAATGAATAGGGGTGTGTCCACGATCTTGATGAGCGGGTTCAACTGCTTGAGATGGATGTGCGGAGGAATCTCTTCGTGTTGCAGTGCGAGCACGGCTTTGATGAGCCCCACGATACCCGCCGCCGGTTCGAGATGGCCGACGTTCGCCTTCGCGGAAGCGATGGCGCAGCGGTTGTCCATAGCGCGGTTCTCACAGTACACCGCCTTGATGGAGTCCACTTCGATCGGATCGCCCAGCGACGTGCCGGTTCCGTGCGCTTCGATATACGAGATATCAGCGGGCGCTACGTCGGCGTTGTCCAACGCGGCGCGTAACACGGCCTGCTGCGCAATGCTACTCGGCGCCGTGAGCCCGTTGCTACGGCCGTCGTGATTGACGGCGGTGCCCCGGATGACCGCCAATACGTTGTCGCCGTCGCGGAGCGCATCCGCGAGGCGCTTCAGGACCACGATGCCGCAGCCTTCGCTGCGCACGTAGCCGTCGGCCGATGCATCAAAGGTCTTGCAGCGCCCGTCGGAAGCCAACATGCGCGCCTGCGAGAGGGCGACGGTGGGCAGCGGCGTCAGCAAAACACTGACCCCCCCTGCAAGGGCGATGTTGCTCTCGCGATCCCGCAGACTCGCACACGCTTGATGCAGCGCCACGAGCGCCGAGGAGCACGCCGTGTCTACGGCGACGCTGGGACCGCGCAGGTCGAGGAAGTAGGCCAGGCGATTCGCCGCAATGGACTGGGTGTTGCCTGTGGCGACATACGCGTCGCTCTCGGAACCTTTCAACAATTGGAGCTGGAGATAGTCGATCGTACCGATGCCCACATAGGAGGCCGCGGGCGTACCGGCGAGGCTTCCTGGAAGTATGTTCGCGTGCTCGAGGGCTTCCCACGCCACTTCGAGGAGTATCCGTTGTTGCGGGTCCATACTGGCGGCTTCGCGGGGCGACGTGTTGAAGAAGGGTGCGTCGAACAGATCCACCCCCTCGATGAAGCCTCCCCACTTGGTGTTCGCCTTGCGCGGGGTTGCGGGGTTGGGGTCGTAGACCGCCGAGACGTCCCAACGATCGGCAGGCACTTCGGTGATGGCGTCGATGCCGTCGCGCAGGAGTGCCCAAAATGCGTCGGGGTTGTTCGCGCCGGGAAAACGACAGGCCATGCCGACGATGGCGATGGGCTCACCCTGCGGCCGCTTGGTATCAGCCGCCGCGAGGGGCGCCCGCGTTCCCGCGAGGTGATGGGCCAGGGCATCGATACACGGATACTCGTACGCGAGCGTCGGGGCCAATGGTCTGCCCAGCAGGGTCTCCAGGTCCGCGGCGAGTTCCACCGCCGCCAGCGAATTCAGGCCAAAGCTGGTGAAGGTCTGCCCGAGATCGACCTGGGAAGGTTCGATCCGCAGGCGATGCGCCAGTTTCATCACGAGGAAATCGCGGACTCTCGCGTATACATCCGCCGGTTGCCCTGTTGTGGAGTCCTGCGCGGCGCCAGTAACACGAGCCTCGCCGCCGTCAATGGACTCGCCCAGCAGCCCGAGTCTTCCCGCGGCGTATGCTTCCCGGCACGCAGAACGCTGTATTTTGCCGCTGGAGGTCTTGGGAATACTCCCCGGGGGAAGGAGGAGCACCGCGTGCACCTCGATTTCGTGTTGCTCTGAAACGGCACGGCGAATAGCGGCGGCCACCGCCTCCACATCTAGGGCTCGTGCCTGGGATCGTTCGACCTCGTTGGCCACGACGAGCAATTCGGACCCATTGTCATCGAGCGCGAAAGCGGCGCCGCAACCCGGCCGCAGGGCTGGGTGAGCTTGTTCGACCGTCAGCTCGATGTCTTGCGGGTAAAAATTCATGCCCCGCACGATCAGGAGATCTTTCAGACGCCCGGCAACAAACAGAGCGCCCTCATGAATGAACCCGAGGTCGCCCGTGCGCAGAAATGGGCCGTCGCCGGATCCGGCAATACGCGCTTGAAAGGTGGTGGAAGACTCTTCACTGCGGCCCCAGTAGCCGGCGGCCACACTGGGACCGGAGACCCAAATCTCGCCGATCGTACCATCCGGACACGGCTGAGTGGTTTCGGGGTGGACGATCCGGACGGCTTGGTCAACCGCCGGTACGCCACAGGCGACGAGGTCGCGTGTCTGTTGACCAGCTGCCTTGGCAACCGCAAGACCTTTCGCCAGGCTGTCAGTATCAAAGCTGCACGTTTTCGGGGGCTCATGGAGCTTCGAGAAGGTCACTGCCAACGTGGCTTCGGCTAATCCGTAACAGGGAGTCGAAGCCTCCAGCCGGAACCCGCACGGCGCAAACCGCCGGGCGAATCGTTCAAGTGTCTGAGCGCGAATCGGTTCGGCTCCGTTGAAGGCAACGCGCCACGACGACAAATCGAGGGTGGCAAGGTCCTCATCCGTGAGGCGATTGACGCAGAGGTCGTAGGCAAAGTTCGGACCTCCCGATCCCGTCAACCGGAAAGTCGAAATCGCACGCAACCAGCGCAGCGGACGTTGGAGAAAGGAAAGCGGAGACATCAAGGTGGCCGGGCAGCCCACGAAAGGCGACATCAACACGCCGGTCAGTAGCCCCATGTCGTGGAACTGCGGCAACCAACTCAGGATACGGTCTTCGGAAGTCGCGCGCATCGCGTCGCGAATGTATCCGCAATTATGAAGCAGATTCGCATGGGTGACCATGACGCCCTTGGGCGCCGAGGTGGAGCCCGAAGTGTACTGCAAAAACGCGAGGTCGCCGGGTTGGACGTTTTGGTCGCGCCACGCGTCCGCGTCGCCTTGGGCCTCGTCCACTGCGATCCACTGGAGTTGACGCAGGGCCGGCTGGTCAGCGAGGAGATTCTGAACGCCGTCGAGGTGTTTCGCGAGGGTGAGCGCAACCGACGCCTCCGCGTCCGAGAACATGAGGAGGAGCCTTCCGAGGGAGCGTCCGGGACGCGGCGGATAGGCTGGCACGGCGACTACGCCCGCGTACAAGCAAGCGAAGAAGGCCACATTGAAATCGAGGCTCGGCGCGAAAAAGAGCAGCGCGCGGTCGCCCGGCTTGCACCGCTCCTGCAACACCGCGGCGAGGCGTCTCACGCGCGTGTCAAGCTCGCTGTAGGTAAGACGAACAGACTCGGATTCGCCGTCATCGAGAAACGTATAGGCCAAGTCCCCGGAGGCAGTTTGCGCCCGGGAGCGAACGACATCGACAAAACTCCGCTTCGTATTCAGCAGTCCATCTCCACACCGGCTCTGCCTGCCGGGCCGGGCGCCGATTCCTCACCATGGCCGTGCATGGCAAGCGCCGCAACTGATCCAATATTCCGTGAATCTAAGCTATGACTGTTTCCCACCATGCCGGGAGATGTCTTAGGAGTCTCGTGCAAGCCCCCCGGCAGGTAGTTGCCAGCATAGATGTGTAACCCAATCCGTGAGGAAAGTGCCGTGCACGGAGTGTCCGGACATGCGCCAGCACCAAGGATGACCACCCGAAAGGTGTGCGCCCCCACTACTGTCCTGCCCGCCAAACAAGCGCTCGCCACGACGGCGCATTATGAATGCTGCTCATTATACTCAAACGGCGCCCTCACATTACAATTTTCCGGTATGCGGTGTAGTTTTTCGGATCGGATACAACATGTTGTGGGCGAAGGCCGTGAGGAGACGCGAGAAGTGAAAGCGTTAACTGTTTGGGCCAAGCCGTTTTCTCGTCAATAATTTCCCTTAAACCTCGAAACAGGATACCACATTGCGTGCCGAGTTTTCAATTCTGGCGGGTACGGCGGTACACGCAAAGTCCACCACAGAATGGACAATTGAATGGGATTGGAGGTTTCGGCCGTGCAGTCCGGCGGACAGGGTAGATCGGTACCCTTTAGTCCTTGGAAGGGCGTTTGAAGAGATCCCGGATGGGCCTAACCTGGGATGCAACTAACTGCTCAAGGGCCGATTGAATGGTGAGCTCGGGGATGACAACGCTGCCGCCAACAGGGGGAAGGGTGAAGGGTCGATACGCGCCATCCCTCCACGTCAGCCACCGGAAGGACGCGTCTTCCAGAGGGCGGCTGAATTGGAATCTGACGTGATCCGGACGCCCGTCAGGGGTGACGGACAGAACCGTGACGGTGAGGCCCTCTGTCTGGATGACCTGACCGGCCCTCATGGCCGAGTGGGGCAGGCGGCAGAAGAGGAAGGACCACGGCTGCTCCATCCAGCCAAGGGGATTGGTGATCTCGAGGGTCTGGGCATCGGGGCGTGAGACGAACAGTTCCCGGTTGCCGCTGTAGAGAACCCAGAAGGCCTGTGGAAATGGTTGGCCGAGGGCGGAACGCATGAGCGGGATCATCGCATAAACGATGTCGCCGGTGGCATTGAGAATCACGACGCGGTCCTTGGTGATGCCGGTGTCCGAGGGAATGGAGTCGTTGCCACGCTCCACGATGTCACCCACGTACTTCATGGAATAGCTGTGCACGGGAAGCATCATGGGTGAAACGATGAGGTGTAGAAAGACCAGGATTTGTGCAACCATGCGGCGCCGGCGCGCCCCCGTGGGCGGCGTGGCATCTGCTGCGGCGGATTCGTACGTGAACCCCAGAAAGGCGCCCAGGAGTCCCATCCCTCCAATCCCGACGATGGTGAGCAGACGGTACTGGGGAACCGAAGTACAGTACGGAATGGCGGCAAGCAGCATTCCCGCGCCATAGAAGCGTGCGGCGGGGTTCTGGCGCAGCACCGGGAGAAAGGCCCAGGCGAGCACGGCAAGGACGAGCAGCATCACGGCAACATAGACCGCGAACCAGCTCCCCGGGAACAGCATCGTGTAGATGGGATCAGGGCAGGCGAAGTGCGAATAGAGCAGTATGGGAAAAAAAAGCACGGCGTTCTGGATAAAGCCAGAGGGGTCAGACAGCGGGTCGGTATAGAGAATGGTGCCGGTGACCCCGTATCCGAGGGATGAATACACCGCGCGCCAGACAACGACTACCGCAAGGTAAGGAAGCAGGACCGCGATACGTTTGGACCAAGCCCCTTTGTCGATGAAACAGGCGTGGGCAAAAAGGTAGCCGCCAATGGCCACGGTGCCCTCGCCGCAGAGGAGGCCAATCAGCAGCGATGCGCAGGCGAGCACGCCATGGAGGGGCGAGGAGTCGCGACGCCAGCGATCGTGGTGAAGCAGCACCAGGACCCCGAACAGAGCCGACAAGATCGCGTTGCGGTTGGACAGCCAGGCGACGCTGAGGCCGTGCGCGGAGTCCACAGCAAACAGCAGTCCCGCCAGGGCCGCCATCCACCTGGGGTTGAGGTGGCGTTGATAGAGACGCGTGGTCGCGTACGCAAGCGCAGCATAGAGCAACATGCTGTGGACGTGCATCAGCCAGGTGTGGTCCGGCCATAGCCGGTAGTCCACGTAGTGACTGAGTGATGACAGCGGTCTCCAAAATGCGATTCGCCACTGCGCGTCGGCCCACCAGGGGATGATGCCACGCGCAAGATAGCGGCTGTGTTCGTCGGGCTCGCCTTTGCCGAAAGAGAAGGTGTCCAGGATGCCGTTGGTCACCTCGGGAAGACCGGGCACCCCGCGGAAAACCGCGCTCCAGTAGTAGTCATCGGTGGCCTTGCCCACACCGACGGAGGTGGCGGTCAGCGCGCAGGCGATCAGTGCAAAAAGAAGCGCCGCGCGCCGCGGGGACAGGCGCGTAAGACGCAGATTGAGGTATGACAACAAGCGCATTGAATCCTGACGCAATACGATGGACGTGACATAGCCCGCCACTCATCGGATAGGAGTGAGAACAGGGTCATGCCTCCGACGGAAGCGCGGGAAACCAGCGGCGGTATGATACTGAAAGCGGCACGGTGATTGCACCTGCCTAGGAACTGATCGAGCCCAGTACAAGACTTAGCCTCACGCGCGCGGTCAAACAAGGGCGCAACGCCCAGCCGTCATGTCAATGCGGCGCGGAGAAAGCGGAGACCGGGATGGGCGGTATTGGCAGCGTCGTTCACGGAGACGCTGCGCAGCGACACTCGGTATCCCCACCCCACCTGAAACTTGCCGCTCATCCGGCGGACCGAAAAGGAAGCCCAAGGAAGCCATAGTCTCCTTCCGAGGAGCATGGTCATTCCGTGCACTGCCTGCATACGCGAATTGTATAGGGAGTTGTAACTCGCGGGGGGGCTTTCAGGCCACGGCATCC
Organism: Candidatus Hydrogenedentota bacterium; assembly: GCA_020849535.1. Classification (GTDB taxonomy): domain Bacteria; phylum Hydrogenedentota; class Hydrogenedentia; order Hydrogenedentales; family SLHB01; genus JAHDWY01. The sequence continues at coordinate 10,040 of JADLGB010000020.1, read as the reverse complement.
CTAACTCTTTAACTGTCAACACTCTATCAAGAACCAAGAAGGTGGTACGGACGTTGCTCTCTCCTTAGGCGTAAGTGCCCCGGAAGCGGGCGTCAAGCGCAAAGCAAGGGGATTCACGGCAATGTACAAGGAGACACTCGAGTTTCCCGTTGTCCCGGTTCTGCCTTTTGAACGGGACGTGCCCTTGGATAAGTGGCATGAGTCAGATCGTGAATGTCACCCCAGACAGACTCGGGACAGTGCGCCGGCTTCGCGTTGCGAAGATTTGTCGGGGGGTTCCTCCCCGTCTGTGGAGTTCAAGATTGCCACCGAGGACTGGGAATTCGAGCAGATTCACGCGCTCAACTACCGTACCTTCGTCGAGGAGATCCCGCAGCATACCGCGAATCGGGACAAGAGTCTGGTAGACAAGTTCCACAGGGACAACACCTATTTCATCTGCGTGCGAGACCGGCGTGTTCTGGGGATGGTCTGCGTGCGCGACAAACGCCCGTTTTCTCTCGACTACAAGCTGGACGACTTGAACGCTTACCTTCCGCGCCATCGCAAGGTGTGCGAGATTCGGCTCTTGTCCGTGGAGCCGAAGTACCGGCGCGGACATGTGCTCAACGGACTCCTGAACGCTCTCGGACGGTACGCAGTCGAAAAGGGCTATGACTTGGCCGTCATGTCGGGATTGGAGGCGCAGCAGAAGTTGTACCGGCATCTCGGGTGGATTCCGTTCGGGCCCAAGGTGGGCACGACGGGCGCCCGGTATCAGCCGATGTATCTCACCCTGGAAGCATTTGCCACACAGGCGCGCGCGGCGCTGGATCGAAATGCGCAGGCACGCACCATCGTCAATCTCCTGCCCGGGCCTGTCACGATGGACCGCCGGGTTCGCAAGGCACTGGCCTGCATTCCGGTGTCACACCGATCCGATACCTTCCTCGGAGATTTCATGCTGACCAAACGGCGTCTCTGCCGGTTGACGGGCGCGCGCGACGTCGAGGTCTTCATGTCGCCGGGCACACTGGCCAACGACGTCGTCGCGGGGCAGCTTTCACTGGTCGAGGGGCGTGGCGTGGTGCTGTGCAATGGCGAGTTCGGGCGCCGCCTCGTTCACCACGCGAGGGGGTGGAGCCTGAGCGTTGATGTCTTGGAGGCGGATTGGGGCACAGCATTTGAACCAGATCGAATCGAGGACTTTCTGGATCATGCACGGGACATCTCATGGCTGTGGGCGGTGCACGGCGAGACATCGACCGGTGTCTTGAATGATCTCGGTGCGCTCATTGAGATCTGCAAACGCCGCTCCATACGTTTGTGCATGGATTGTGTCAGTTCGTTGGGCAACGTCCCACTGGATTTGAGCGAGGTTTTCCTGGCGACCGGCGTCAGCGGCAAAGGTCTGTGCGCTCCTTGTGGCCTGTCGATGGTATTCCATAACCATCAGGTCAACGCGGCGCCGGATCGCCTTCCTCCTTGTCTTGATCTTGGCTTCTTCGCGGAGAACCACGGCGTCCCGTTCACGATCTCCTCGAATCTGGTCTATGCGCTATCTGCGGCGCTGGATGTGCTGGACGTTGAAGAGAAGAACCGCCGCGCGACGCGACTGTCGAAACGGCTGCGAAGACGGCTGGAGACGTCGGGCTTCATGGTGGTAGGTCCGGAAGAGCATTCGTTCCCCGCCATTGTCACAGTGGCGATTCCCCGCGCGATTGAAACAGCGGTACTCGGCTGGCGCTTGGAGGAACACGGTTTCCTCGTGAACTTCAACAGCAAATACTTGCTGGAACACAACTGGATACAGGTGGCATTGATGGGGCCGGTTTCATGGCATCAATTGGAGCGGTTTTGCGCAAGCCTGGAGTCGTTATGTCCGAGCATTAAACGTCGCTGATCCTCTTGCACGCCGTTACATCAAGCGCGTGCTTGCTGCATGTGTCGTTGACTCAGCACGGCAGACAATACTGTGCTCCGGAGACAGTGGACCCAAAATGAGACCGGCGAGGGCGCCTGTCCTACACGCTGGCCCCTCCTTGGATGTGGGTCTTCGTTCTTGAAGTGGACGGGCGTCCCGAAGATTCAAGAAGCCGCAATGGCAATCTCTTCCGGAATAGACGTGTGGCATAGCCACGCTCAGGCGCGGCTGTGCTCTTTGTCCTTTCACCTTTTGCGTTCCCGCGATCTCGTCGCCTTCAACTACGCTGCGGTATGGCAGGGATTGCGTCGTCAATTCGAGACCCGGTCACTTCGTCGCCCTGCACAAAGAGAGTCAACCGCTTTGCGTCTCCGCGCCTTTGCGAGAGAAACGATCTGGAGTTGTTGGCGCGTTAGTGTGGAGCGGTGGCCAACTGTTTGCGATACTCCGGCATCTGCTCTTCCAGTGTTGCGTGCAGGCACTCCAGCTTCTCCCGAAGGGAGTAGGGTGTGTAGACATAATCGCACTCGGATTGGAAACCGAGGCGCGAGTCTCGGGTGGCCGCAAGCAACGAAAGTTCGGTCCTTGCGATCTCCTCGCGCAGAATCGTCTCCATCCGATCGAGCAGCATCGCCGCCTTCTGCGTGTCCTGTTCCACGATCACCTGAAGACGCAGGTCTTCGAATTCGAGAATGGCGTGGTTGCTGAGCAGCATGCGCTGAATCTGCTCGGCCACGATCACTTCCTTCAGTGCCTGTTCGCGTTTTGTGGCAGGGCTTTTGAGCGCCGCGGCCCGATACAACCTCAGACCCTCTTCCATTTGGTCGCTTGCCTTCTGCAGGTATTTCAGAAAGACTGGCAGCACTCGCTGTTCTCCCGCCGACTCGATTCCCGAAACGCTGCGCGCATACAGTTCGGCCTTGTTGACTTGATTGCTGAAGTCGGGACAGAAGACCAGGCGGGAGACGGTAAACGGCCAGTAAGGATTGACCTCTCCACCCAGATACCCCATCCATTTGTCGTGGTCAGTCCATGAGTGATGGAAGGTAGCGGTTCGCGCAGGGGGCTCTTCGAAGAAAAGGGGATTTCCGATAGCGCTGCTGGTTCCCATGTTCGGGCCAGTGTCCGGCACCATGCGAATCGCCTGACTGAAATGGCCCCAAGCCTTCAGCACCGCGTCGCGCTCACCGGATCCAAATGTGCGGCCGGCCATCGCGCCGAGCAGTTCATCGAGAGGGGGCGCATCGCTCCAGCAAAACCAAGCCCGCAGTTCCGTCATGAAACTCGGCGAGTATCCGCTGGACCAGCTCTCCATCGTGCCGTTTACACCGTACTTCTCCAGTGCCTGATAGCGCTCGTGCCATTGGTAGGGGAAGGGATGATACGGGACCGTCTGCAATTGCGCGCCGCAGAGAAAGGTGTCGGCGTTGCTGTAGACCTTCATGCCGCGCCGACGCGCCTCGGCGATCTGGGCCTCGGTCACTTCCGCGGGCCCTACCTGGCTGATCGCATAGTCACGCAGGTATCCCTTGAGCCCGTCTATCTCGAAGCTCTTACCGTTTTCCCAGGTGAGCAACGGAATCGTATCCACAGGAAGTTGCTGGATGAAGTAACGCTTCATCTCGACATTCTGCGGCCGGAAGTCGATGTTGTACTCCCAGGGAAGAATCTCGATGGAGGGATTCACGCGATGGCATTCCTCGGCCACGATGCCCACCGCGCGGCTCCAGTTCTGGGCCCAGTCGTGCATGTACTCTTCGCTGGCGCCGTGGCCTCCTCCCCACTGCTTGTACCAGAACCCTTCGGTGAGGAGGACGTACCCTTGGATATCCGGGAATTCGGTGACAATATTGTGCACCAGTTCGCGCAGCGCCGCTTCGCTTTCGGGTGTGCCCGTGTATTGATGAATTATGGGCGTGTAGACCTTGATGCCGAATCGCGCGGCACGATCGATCAGGTCGCGCATTCGCGCCGGATCCTGTTGGCGCATCCGGAACAGGATGCGCGCGTAGAAATCGGTTGAAGACTCGGCCGTGGTACGGTCGCCGTTCGGATTTGCCAAAGCCGAGGCGAAGATGGCGTCGAAACCATCATGAGCCAGGTGTGCGAGCAAGGGGTCCGGCCACTCCATCCACCCCATCCAGGAGTGCACCATGCGCGCGTCGTGGACACTGCGACGGACGGCTTTCAAATCGCCGGGCAGGTATGGCGCTTCGCGCAGGTTCATGCGGGCTTCCAGGTTGTAGAGTCCGAACATCGCACCGCGCTCGTCGTAGCCGCAGACGACCACACGATCGGGCGTCACCTCGATCTCGTAGTCCTTGGGACCCGTCAGCGCCGCGCCGCATCCGGGCAATTGCTCACGCGTCCCAACGATGATGGAGTTGGTCAGGCTTTGCCAGTTCTCCAATGAATCCTGGCCCTCCACGTTCACCCGGACCTGCATCGAGGTGTGGAGGTAGTCCTGGAAGTCCTGGACCACGTTATGAAGGAGCGCGGAATTGCGAGGGATCCATACCAGCCTCCACCCTTGGTCCGGCAGGGCCAATTCGCCCGGTTGAGGTCCCATATCGGTCACCCGCCTCGGAATGTGGACGGGGTCCGCCGTCAGACGCTTGTGGAAGGCGTAGGGTTCCTCTTCGGGTAGTGCGCGCTCTATCTCGCGGGCAAACTCCTCGGCTGAGACCCCATCCTGCGCTGAGGCCACGCTTGAGAGCAGCGAAATGCAACCCGCCAGTATGATGCGATGCGCGCGAATCCCCATGGCCGTCCCCTTCAATCGGTCTGTTCTTGTCCGCGGATCGAAAACGATCAAGACACAGGCGAGGGCGCCTGTGCCACACGCGCTTGCCCTGCCGTGGTTTCTTGTCTCATTCTCTGAAGTACCCTGTCCGCCCGGAAGACTTCAATAATCCTCAATAGCTACTTCGTTGGAGATTGACGTGTGGCATAGGCGCCCTCGCCTGTGCTCTTCGTCCCTTCTCCTTTTGCGTTCCCGCAAGATCTTCGATCTCAAGTGCGCGGCGAAATGGAAAGGGTATCTTCATCGAGTCGAGACACGGTCACTTCATCACCCTGCGCAAGGAGCGCCAACTGCCGTGGGTCGCCGTCGATGCGCCCAAGAACGTTGACTGCAGTGACAAGGCGGCATTCGTTGCCCACGGATACGGGCGTGGGGCCATAGGGAAGCGCCAGCGAGTTGCCTTGGACCCAAAAACAGATGGTGCCGGGCTCGACCACGTCCGTGGCACTGCCTTCCAGCGTCGCCCGGACCGGAATGGAGAAGTAGGCTTCTTCCCCCCAAACAGAAACCTCGGAAACGCACGGGAGCGCCTCAAGCACCTTACGCGCCGTGGGCATGTCGAACAGCTCGCCCGTGATCGCGATGTTCCTGGTAGCGATTTGAATGCGCACGGTCGCGATCTCCTACACACATTGGGAACTGACAACGCCACTTACGAAAGCTCTGCAGAACGGTAAACAGTGAGTGTCCCTGCTTGCTGTACTGGCGCGTGCTAACTCTTCTCCGAGGTATGCCCCGAATCCTGAACGGACAGTCCCCATCTGACGGCCGGGACGATGAACACCGCTATTGTGATCACCAGCGAGATGAACGCGGCACCTACAAACACGTCTTCGCTATCAAGCGAGGTCATGCGGGACAAACCCCAGAGGGCCGCGAAGAATACGGCACAGAACAGCACAAGCCCCAATAGCACAAACAACGTCACTTTGCCCAACGACCGCCCAAAGCGCGAAGGTTCGTCCGGACGGTTTTTCAGTTCTCGTGTGACGGCGCGTTGAGCTAAACCCAATCCGAGAAGGGCGATCGCAAAGCCACTGATGAAAAGGATCGGGCTGGGGGCGGTGTCATCATGGATTCCAAGCGTCAAGTAGACCACCAGCGCGAGCAGGAAGATAGTCCATACGACTGGCAGGCCAACCCACTTCGCCAAGAGCAACGAATCCTTATCGTGTCTTCGCAGCATCTCGTTCTGGGCAACGATGAACTTCATGCATCGTTCCTCCAGGGCAACCACTTGCCCGTGCTCACATCAGCATACACCCTTCAGCGTCCTTTACGCAGCTTCGCTCGACTTGCTCCGAAATTGTAGTGCGCCATCGTGGACATCTGCGGTCACGGTGCTGCCTTCCGTGACACGGCCCTGGAGAATCTCCATCGCGAGCGGATCGAGAACCATTCGCTGGATCGCGCGCTTCAACGGACGCGCGCCGTAGGTCGGGTCATACCCGTGCTCGGCGAGCAGGTCGCGCGCTGCGGACGTGAGTTCGATCGTGATGCGCTTGTCCGCGAGGCGCTTTGACAGCCGCTTGAGCTGAACATCGACAATCCGGCGGATGTGTTCCCGGCCCAAGGGGTGGAACACGACGATGTCGTCGATGCGGTTCACGAACTCCGGCCGGAAGTGCCGCCGCAACACGCTCAACACTTCTTCCACCTTCTCCTCTTCGGAACCCGAGGGGCGCTGGAACACTTCGCTGCCGATGTTGGAGGTCATGATGACAACGGTGTTCTTGAAGTCGACGGTGCGGCCCTGGCTGTCGGTGACGCGCCCATCGTCCAGCAGTTGCAGCAGGACGTTGAACACGTCGGCGTGCGCCTTTTCGATCTCGTCGAACAGGATGACGCTATACGGACGCCGCCGCACCGCCTCGGTCAATTGGCCGCCTTCCTCGTAGCCCACATAGCCGGGAGGTGCGCCAATTAGCCGCGACACGGCGAACTTCTCCATGTACTCGCTCATGTCGATGCGAACCATCGCGTTCTCATCGTCGAACAGGAGTTCGGCGAGCGAACGGGCCAGCTCGGTCTTACCGACACCCGTCGGGCCCAGGAAGATGAACGAGCCGATGGGGCGCTCTGGCTCCTTCAGCCCCGCGCGGGCACGGCGCACCGCGTCGGACACCACACGGATGCCCTCTTCCTGTCCGATGACACGCTCGCCCAGGCGCTGCTCCATCTTGAGCAGGCGATCCATTTCGCCTTCCAGCATCCTGGCAACGGGAATGCCCGTCCAGTTCGCGACGATCTTCGCGATATGCTCTTCGGTGACTTCCTCGTTAAGATAGCTGCCTTTCTTTTGAATCTCGGCCAAGCGCTCGGAAAGTTGGCTCGCTTTCTTGTTCAACTCGGCGATGGTGCTGTAGCGAATCTCCGCGACCTTGTCGAGCTTGCCCGCGCGCTCCGCGATTTCTTCCTGCCGCTTCGCTTCGTCGATTTCTTCCTTCACTTCGCGGATGGCGTCGATGGCTTCCTTCTCCGCATGCCACTGGGCCTTCTTCGCGTTCAGTTCTTCGCGCAGGTTGGCAATCTCGCGTTCGATGTCTTCGCGCTGCTCCCGGCCGGCCTTGCCCGTTTCCTTCTTAAGCGCGAGATGCTCGATCTCCAACTGCCGGATGCGCCGGTCAAGCACGTCGATTTCGTAAGGCATGCTGTCGATCTCGATGCGGAGACGCGACGCGCCCTCATCGATGAGGTCGATGGCTTTATCCGGCAGAAAGCGATCGGAGATATAGCGGTTGCTCAGCACGGCCGCGGCGACCAGGGCGGCATCCTGGATGCGCACGCCGTGGTGCACCTCGTAGCGCTCCTTGAGTCCGCGCAGGATTGCGATCGTGCTCTCGACGTCAGGCTCTTTGGCCAACACAGGCTGGAAGCGGCGCTCCAACGCGGCGTCTTTCTCGACGTGCTTGCGGTACTCATCGAGCGTCGTCGCGCCGATGCAGTGCAGCTCGCCGCGTGCCAACGCGGGCTTCAGCATGTTGGACGCATCCATGGCGCCCTCGGCCGAGCCCGCGCCCACGAGCGTGTGCAGCTCGTCGATGAAGAGGATGATGTCACCTTCGGCCTCCTGCACAGCACGGAGGACGGCCTTCAGGCGATCCTCGAATTCGCCCCGGAATTTTGAACCCGCGATGAGCGCGCCCAGATCCAATTGGGCGACGCGTTTGTTCTTGAGACTCTCCGGGACGTCGCCCGCGACGATGCGCTGCGCCAACCCTTCCACAATGGCGGTCTTCCCCACTCCCGGCTCGCCGATGAGCACGGGGTTGTTCTTCGTGCGGCGCGACAGCACCTGGATCACGCGGCGGATTTCCTCGTCGCGGCCAATGACCGGATCGAGCTTGCCCGCGCGCGCGAGCTGGGTGAGATCACGGCTGTACTTGGTGAGGGCTTCGTAGGTGTCCTCGGCATTCGGATCGGTCACGCGCTGCGAGCCGCGGACTTCCTTCAATGCCTGCAACACGGCGTCATGCGTGACGCCCGCCTGGCGAAGCAACTCGCCTGCGGGGTCGTTCCGCGTGTCGAGGAAACCGATGAGGATGTGTTCGGTGCTGAGGTACTCGTCCTTGAGCTTCTGCGCGACTTTCCATCCCGCGTTCAGGACCTGCTGCGCCTGCGCGCTGAGACCGGGCTGGCCCGCCGCGCCCGAGACGTGCGGCAAAGCAGACAGCCGCTGCTGCACCTGCCCGCGCAACGCATTGGCAGGCACACCCAGCCGCTGCAGGATGGACCCTACCACGCCGCCCTCCTGCCCGAGCAGAGCGTCGAGCATATGCAACGACGTGATCTCCGGGTTCCCCCGATCCGACGCCGAATCCATCGCCTCGGAAAGGGCTTCCTGCGCCTTGATAGTCAGCTTGTCCAATCTCATCGCCACATCCTCCTTGAAAAGACGCAATCGACAGAAGTCGATTCGCCTCCTGAATCCCAAAATCTAAAGATCGCCCGATGACGGAAGTCCGCAAAAACACCAATAAACCGCCCCATCCTATTCCCCCTTCGAAGGGGGTGGCCCGCAGGGCCGGGGGATGTTGTGTCCGCACAGCGACTTCTGTCGGTCTCATCTTGAAAACAGTATATGTCAAAGGGATATAGGCAAGCCCCGTGCCAGAAAGAAGACATTGATCTCGCGGCACTTACGGAGGCGGGAAAAGCGGCGATGTGCCAATACGAAGCAACGGCCGTTGCGGAATGGAGCGGATGGGCGGCCCCGTCCCAGTGTTCGTGATTGGCCTCCAGAGAAGAGTATTCACCGCGAAGCCGCGCGTGTTCGCCCACTGCTCCATTTTGGGTGATCTCAGCCCGCAAGGGCGCAAGATAATAGCCCAGCGATTCATCGCTGGGTAAGGACCACACCAACAAAACGAGTCCCGTCAGGGACGACAGAGCAGACGAGTACCCTGGCAACACGAGGCTCGAGGATGTACGTCCGGGGACATAGGTTACCGAGGATTTCTTTCGCCCCTACAGGGCTGCGGGATCTGGGGTCCGGCAGACCCAGCGATGAATCGCTGGGCTATTATCTGCCGTCCCTATCGGGACTCTTCCGCCGAGCCAAGACGGTCTCTGAGAACCCGGTACTCTCAAGAATACTCACCACGAAGAATATTCACCGCGAAGCCGCGAAGACCGCGAAGGAAGAAGAACTCATTCTTTGTCTTACCTTCGCGTCTTCGCGCCTTCGCGGTAAAACAATCTTCTCTTTCATCCCACGGGGCGAAGCTGAAGGGAAAAAGAGGGACAGCAACAAATGGCACTGACTCGTCGCGTTGCGGAGTCTGGACCAACACAAGACACTCCACGAAAGCGGGCCAACCAGGAACCAACCAGGAACCAACCAGGAACCAACCAGGAGCCGACCAGGAACCAACCAGGAGCCAACCAGGAACGCCGGCATCCCTGCCGGCTCTTCAAGATGCCAGCAAAGTGTTGCTGGCGCTCCCAATCGATGTGCTTTCACAGCGGGCTTTGGTCTGTTCCCGGTTCCGCACCATCAGAAGTTAGTGCCATTCATGCCTGTCCCCATGTCCCCGCGAAGTAGACGGCTGCGATGATCCGTCATCCCCAGCCGTACTCAGCCGAACTCACAAGGTGACCGTGTCTTGGTTCAGCCGGAAGTGGAGTGTGGCCACTTTGGGTTAGTGAATGATTCCGCCCTTTGGGCGGGAGTTTTCTGAGGCATAGCGGGTCTTTCGATCCGATGGTTTTGTTTGGGGATGGGGCGTCAATTGCGCGCCCCATCCGCTTAGCACATCGTCTCGATGAGCCCGTCCGGGCTATCCCTTGGCGCGGTTGCTCTCCAGCAGAGCCGGCCTCCGTTTCACCCGGCAT
>JADLGB010000019.1 GCA_020849535.1 Candidatus Hydrogenedentota bacterium | reverse complement strand
TGTACCTGCGTTGCCTGAACCTGGCCTGTCCGGCGCAGGTGAAAGAGCGTCTGCGCTATTTCGCCACGCGCGGCGCGATGGATATCGAGGGATTGGGCCCGGCCGTGATCGATCAGCTTGTGGACAAAGGACTCGTGAGCGGTCCGGCGGACTTGTACGAGCTGACGGAAGACCAGGTGGCCGGGCTGGAGCGCATGGGCAAGAAGTCGGCCGCGAACCTCCTCGCGGGAATCGAAGCCAGCAAGGCGCGGCCGCTGAGCCGCTTGCTGAACGGCCTCGGCATCCGCCACGTGGGTGGACACACGGCAGAGGTACTGGCGTCGCATTTCGGAACCATCGACGGCCTCATGAATGCGTCCATGGAAGACCTCACACATGTTTACGAGATCGGCGAGACGGTAGCCGCGAGCGTCCGCGACTTCTTCGACACCCACGAAAACCGGGACTTGATCAAGCGGTTCCGGTCTCAGGGTCTGACGCTGGAGGAAGGTGCGGCGGCAAGCGGAGACGGCCCCCGCCCCTTTGAGGGCAAGACGTTCGTAGTCACAGGAACGCTCGAAGGGTATTCGCGCGACAGCATTCACGACCGCATCAAAGCCCTCGGAGGCCGTCCTACGTCGAGCGTCAGCGCGAATACAGACTATCTCGTGGCAGGCGAGAAGGCGGGCTCGAAACTGACCAAGGCGCAGTCTCTTGGCGTGACCATCCTCAGCGAGGCTGAGTTCAATACCCTCGCCGGCGGGCCGCCATGACCCCCATCCGGATACCCGTTCCTGAGGAACTCACTCAGGAAACCGGGCGTGCGTTACACCGCTCAGCGCGCGAACATGCGCTGCAGCAAGGCGGCGTGCTGCTCGTGGACTTGTCCAACACCCGCACGATGGATGCGCGCGGCGGCGCATGGCTGCTCGCCATTGCGGAGTGGGCGAAGGCCAGAGGCGGCGAGCTTACGTGGGAAGGCGCAAGCGGCCAGGTGGCCGAGTTCATGGAGTTGGTCGAGCCGGGCCTGAAGGCGGCGCTGCGGAAGAAGCCCCGGCACGTAGGGCTGCTGGAGAATCTCGGCGACGCCACGATCCGTGCGGCTGCCGAAGTTCGCGAATTCCTGAACCTCCTGGTGGATGCCATCTATTGGACTATCTTGGCGCCCTTCTCGGGCCGGGGGTTCCGCTGGGGTCTGCTGCTGGACGAAATGCATGAGATGGGCGTGCGCGCCGTGCGCATCAATTTCATGATGAACTTCCTGCTGGGCCTCACCATTGCGATGCTGTCCGCGGCGCAGTTGCGCACCTTCGGCCTGGGCATTTACGTGGCCGACCTCGTGATGATCGGGTTTGCGCGCGAGCTGGCGGCCGTCATGACTGCGGTCGTCGTTGCGGCGCGGACCGGAGCGGCCATTGCCGCGGAACTGGCCACCATGAAGGTGCAGGAAGAGATCGATGCCTTGCGCGGCATGGGCCTCAACGTTCCGCAATTCCTTGTCGCGCCCAAGCTGCTCGCACTGACGCTGGTCATGCCCTGCCTTGTATCCCTGGGGATGCTGTCGGGCATCGCGGGCGGCATGATCTGGGGCGTCTTCGTGCTCGATATTCGGCCCGAGGCTTGGTTGAACGAGACCCTGGGGGCCGCCAAGTTGAAGGATATCTTTCAGGGCTTGTTCAAAGGATTCTTCTTCGCCACCGTAATCGTCCTGATCGGATGTCACAACGGGCTGCGCGTTGAAGGCGGTTCCCGCGGCGTCGGGCTCATGACCACGCGCGCGGTGGTTCAAGACATTTTCCTCATCATCGTCGTGGACATGCTGTTCGCGTTGTTCTTCTACTATGTGGTGGACTAGACGATGTACCCGGACGACTCCAAAACGAAGGACCCCGTGATCAGGGTGGAGAATCTCGTCACCCATTACGGCGACACGCCCATTCTCAAAGACGTGTCGTTCAGCGTGGAGCGCGGAGAAATCTTCGTGATTATCGGCGGCAGCGGGTGCGGCAAGACAACGCTTCTGAAGCATATGACCGGCCTATTGTCGCCCACATCGGGGAAGATCGTCCACAACGGCACCGATATCACGTTGCTCGACGAAGAGGAATTGACGCGGGTGCAGCGGAACATCGGCATTGCGTTTCAATCTGGCGGCCTGTTCAACTCGATGACGCTCGGTGACAACGTAGCCCTGCCCTTGCGCGAATATGGAAAGGTCGGAGAGGACCTCATCCCTTCGCTGGTCCGGTTCAAACTCAACCTCGTGGGACTGGGCGCGGCGGAGCATCTCATGCCGGACGAGCTTTCGGGCGGCATGCGAAAACGCGCGGGCCTGGCCCGGGCCATCGCCCTGGACCCGCCCGTGATCTACTTCGACGAGCCGTCGGCGGGGCTCGATCCGATTATCGCGTCGGGTCTGGACGACCTCATATTGAACCTGCGGCGGCTTTTGGGGATTACCTTTATCATCGTCACCCATGAGTTGGACTCCATCCGGAAGATTTCCGACCGCATCCTGATGCTCGACCAGGGCTCGGCGATCTTCCTCGGGACGCTGGCCGAGGCGGAATCGAGCGCCGTGCCACGGGTGCGGCAGTTCTTCGAGCGGCGGGCCGATGAGTATATCGCCCAGCGAGGTATGGTGTCGGGTGGACACGAGGACGAGGAAGGGGCAGAATGACCCGCATGAACGCGGATTGAAGGAACAAGCGTGGCTACCAAAGCGCAAAAGGTCCGGGTTGGAGTGTTCGTCTTGGTCAGTGTGACCGTGGCGACGGTGTGTCTCGCCTTGGTCGCGGGTTACCGCGGCAGCAATGACGTGCATTACATGGTCATCTTCGAGAACTCCGTGCTCGGGCTATATGTGGGCGGCATGGTGCAGTACCTCGGCGTTCCCGTTGGGAAAGTGGACGATATCTATGTGGGAGAAGACGGCAAGGCCTACGTGGACATTCTGGTGGACCCCGACAAGGTATCGCTCCATGAAGGCGTGGAGGCCAAGCTCGAGTTCTACAGTTTCGCAACGGGTACTATGTGCGTAGCGCTGTCCGGAGGAAATCCCGAAGCACCGCTCATTCAAGAAGGCGCTGTTATTCCAGCAGGCCAGTCGTTGGTGGAGTCGTTCAGCAATCAGTTCGCGGAGGTGCTCGAATCGCTCAACGGCATAGTCGAAGAGATCAAGACCGGACTTGACGGCATGGAAAGCGGCGAACTGACCGAGACTGTACGGCAAGCGCAGGCCTTCATCGAGGAATCCAAAGGCTTCGTGGAGGACGCGCGCGAGACGATGAAGACGGTCGCCGACGACGTGCACGGCAGCGTGGATGAAGTCAAGACGGGGATAGAAAATTTCAACAAGTTGGCGGACTCCGCCTCGAAGATGGCAGACACGGCCAACGAAGCCATCAAGACGTTCCAGGCAAAAGTGGAGCCCCTCGACCTTGCGAAGACGGAGGAGGCGTGGCGCACGCAGTTTGAGACTATCGTGGAGCGTTTTGACAAGACCAGCGTGAGCCTCGACCAGACTTCGCAGACGCTGATGTACGGGACGGACAACTTGCAGCACGGTTTGATGGACACGATGCAGAACCTGAACGAGGCGTTGGAGGCCGTGCGCGACCTGGCGGTGTACCTGCAGAACGATCCGTCGTCCGTGATTCGCGGCAAAGCCAAGCCGCAGGGAGAATGATAATGCGGTGTGCCGGACTCGCCTTGATCGCGATAGCTGTTGCGGGGTGCGCGACGCGGTCCTACGAACCAGCCGTCCTCTACACGCTGCGCGTGGAGCCGTCCGTGAACCCGTGCGAGCGGAGCGACAAGACGGTGATGATTCGCCCGCTGGACCATGCCCGGCCGTATACGCAACAAATTGTCTATCGAGAAGGACTCGAGCTGGGTCACTACACGACGGTCGAGTGGGCCGATACACCGGACAGCATTGTGACGCGGGCCATGCAGGATGCGCTGGTGGCCAGCGGACGCTTTGCCGATGTGGGTGTCGCGCCTGACGTGACGAAGCCGGACTACATCTTGACGGGGCAGGTCAGGCAGTTCGATGTGGTTCGTGATTCGGAGCCGTGGACGGCGGTATGCGAAGTGCGCGTCGAACTGCGTGCCGCGCTCGATCGGGCGGTTGTCTGGGCGGGCACGCAACGCGCCTCGGTTCCCTTGGCCGCCAATGAGGTCGCGGCACTTCCTGATGCGATGGGGAAAGCTGTTTCGACCGTCATCACGGAATCGGTTGCGGGGATGACGCAGGACTAGCTATTTCGCCTTGACCGATGCCGAATCCCCACGCAGAGAATCGAACACCCGCTCCTCGCCACCGCGATAGATCAGATGCTCGTCGATATAGAGGGTTTCCTCGGCGGACATGGGCAAAAAACGCCCTTCGCCGCGCGCGAACTCCTCGCCTGACGCATCATGAACCGCAGCCCTCGCCTGGACAAGCCGCCGATTCGCCTTGAGCACCTCTGCCCAGACCAGGATGTCCCTATCTCCGGGCACGGGCTTCATGTAGCGCACGGTGAGTTCGCCCGTGACGGTCATCCGCGCGATGGCGCGGTTCGCGGCCCAGGCCATGGTCTCGTCGAGGAGCGCGGCCACCACCCCGCCGTGCAGGACATTCGGATAGCCGCAATGGTGGGGTTTGGGATGAAAAACGGTCTTGGTAAACTCGCCGTCCACGTAGAACCGCAGTTGAAGCCCTGCGATGTTCTCCTCGCCGCAGACAAAGCACGACCTGGAGTTCGGGAGATACACTCGATTATGTGCGTGATGTGTCATGAAACCGCTCCAAGGAATGCAGATATTGTAGCAAATGTGAAGGCGCGCGTCCTACCCGGAGGCCCGCAACTCCAGGACAGCCCCGCGGAAGTTCAGACCTGATGGGATGACAGGCGAGGGGGCCTGCCCCATACGTCTATCTCCACGCCAACGGTCATTTGGAACTTGTGGATTCCTCGTGTAAACCACAAACAGGAAGAGCCGGAGATTAAACCCGGGCATGGCAAGCGCGTGTGGCACAGGCGCCCTCGCCTGTGTCCTGAATGGGTCCTTGATAACAGATTTCGCCCTCAAGCCGCAGGCAAACCTGGTCCAAAAGTTCTCGCTGTAACTCTACTTGAAGACCGGCACGCTCAGGACGCTCAGTCCCACGGGCGGCGTGCTGTTCTCATCCAAGGGATTGCTCCCGTGGGACAGTTCAAAGCCGTCTTCATAGGTGTCGTTGTCGGTGTCGGCATCTGTGGGGTCGGTGCCGCTCGTTGTAACCTCGTACCCGTCGGTCAACTGGTCGTTATCCGTGTCCGGATCGTTGGGGTCGGAGCCGGTGTCCAGGAGGTTGAGATAGTCCCCGCTGTTGGACTCGACGATATCCGCGAGGCCGTCTCCGTCGGAATCGACGAACTCGTCAATGCCGATGTCGTATCCGGTGCCCGCGGGCCGCGACTCCCCATCCACGTCCACGAAAGCCGCGCCCGTTTCGGTTCCGCGATCGATGGCGCCGGAAGTACTCGTCAGGTGGAAATCCAGAACCTCGAAGGTTTCGCCCGTGGCGGCGATGGAAGTCGCGTTGCCCGCGACCTCGAGGGTGTTGGAAGTGTTCGACACGATCAAGGCGTGCGAACGCTGACCGGTATCGGGATTGAGCAGGAATCCCGCGAAGTCGTAGGTCGCGAAGACAGACTGTGTCGCAACGAGCGACGTGCGGTTCGTCGTCGCATTGAAGGTCACGGCACTCCACACGCCGGAAGGCAGTCCGAAGAACTGCGGAGCGCCGTCCACGTTGCCGTCGGCTTGGGCCAGCGCATTGATGGCGCTGGCTCCGGTCAGCGTCGAAGCGGTGTCGTTGTTGTAGTAGTCGCCGCCCGCATTGTTGTTGAACAAACAGCCTTGCACGGACGGGTCGGCGTCCGTCGAGCCTTCGTGGATCGCGAGATTCGCGTGGTCTTCAAAGACCGTGTCAATGAACTCCGGGCTTGCGTTGGTGCACGACACGCCGCCGATCTGGATCGTGGCCGCGTTGGCGCTCAGGGTGCAGTTCACGAGTTTGACGTTTGAACTGGAAATGCGCATGGCGCCGCCGCGCGGCGCGCTGTTGCCGCTGATTACGCAATTGGTGAACGCCGCCGCGGAGGACGAGGCGCAGGCCACACCGCCGCCGTAGTCACCGCTCTGGTTTCCGCCGATCGTGCAGCGTGACACGGCAGGACTCGACGCGCCCGTGGAGTAAAGGCCGCCGCCATCGTCTGTCGAGGAATTGCCTGCGATCAGGCAGTCGAAGATCACCGGCGAGGAGGCGTTGCCGCAATAGATGCCGCCGCCAAAGCCCGTCGCCGCATTGGCGACAATGGTGCAATGGGCGATGATGTTGGTACTGTCGGCGTCGTCGCAGAGGATGCCGCCGCCGCTGTTGTGCGGCGCGGTGCCGTTCGCATTCGCGCCCATGATGGTGAGCCCATCCAGAACCGTGCTATCCACTCCTTGCATGACAACGCCATGGTCCGCCGGGCTGCCGCCCGCGGCGGTGCGTGCGTCAATAATCACGGGATGGGCTTTGATATCGCGCTGCGCGAACAAGGTCTCGACTCCGCTGAAACCACCAAAGAGCTGAACGCCGTTCGTGAGGATCAGCGATTCGGCGTAAGAGCCTTCCGCAATCCACAGCGTATCGCCCGAACTGGACGCGTTGATAGCCGCCTGGATGGTGGTGAAGGCGTTGGTCCAAGAGGTTCCGTTGCCCGCGCCCACCGCGTCCTTGTCCACGAAACGCACCGTGGGATCGCTGCGAAGCAGCCACACTTCGGCGACTTGGCATCCACGCCCCGTCACGAGGTCCCAACGAAGATTCAAGGTTCCGTCGCAGGTCACGTAGCGCGGCAGTGTAAACGACTGTTTCTGCGGCGTGCCGGGTTGTGCCAGCGTAGCGTGCACCGCGTGGACGCCATCGGCGGTGAGGTACATCGACGGCGCGAAACGCCCGTCGTACACGACGCGCAGCGTGTAGTTGGCTTCCGGTGCGAGTCCGGTGTACTTCATCTCCAAAGGCTGGTTGTACAAAGTTTGCGCCTGGTTCTGCCAGGACAAGCGGGCCGCACCCGCCGTTACGCTGGTGGAGTTGCCTCCGTGCCAGGCGTATTCGCTCTGCGTTGATTCCACGGCGCCTGGATCTTCCGCCCAGGGAAGCTGTTGGACCACATGCGCGTACCGGCCGACAGAGCCGAGGTCATCATAGAAACCTCCGGCACCTGGATTCTCCCACTCGAGGATTTCGTCGATGGCCGCGAGTTTCGCCCCTTCGGTGCCAAGAAGGCGGATCTGGTCGAAACGGTATTCGAGCCACCACCGATCGTTCACCGCCCAGTCCACGAGATCCAACACGCAGCCTCGCTCGAGACCGCTGGCGTTATATGGGGCATTGACGCTGGTTTGGAGCGAAAGCGAAGCGAAAAGGTCCACACACAAACCGGATATCGCGGTTTTGAGGTCGGCACGGACTGGGGCCGACTGCGCCAGCGCGAGCACGGCTTCCGCATCGTTCATGGCGGTGTTGGCGCCCCGATTTACGGCATCATCGAGGATCGTCATGACCTGATCCTCAAGATCGGTCTCGTACGCAAGGCGTTCCTGGATGTAGTAGTCGTAGTACGCGCGCAACAGACACAACTGCCAGCGCCAATTGCCCGCGAGACCGGGATTGGCCGATTCGAGGGCACTCCAGTGGCTCCACGTCGCAGGCACCACGGCGTTGCCCGCGAGCGGGCCCACCCAGTTCTGTTCGAGCTGGAGTATGCCGGAGGCGGCATCCGCCGCCACGCCGGGACCAAAGAAGAACCGGCAGTAGTCCGTGAGGATATCGTCTACATCGATGGCAGGATCCCAGCCGCACATGCTCCACACCATCTTGTTGAGGTCGTCATGGGCGCCGTCCGAATAGGCGAGGAAGCCGTCGGCCAGCGGCGCGAGCACATTGTGAATCTGGGCAGTGCCCACAGGCCTCGGATTGGAGGCTTCGCGGCCCAGGGTATGTGCGAATGCCTGGTCCCAATCCGGCACAGCATACTCACAACGTAAGTTGTGCGTGATGTCCGGGTAGCGGCGGATGGGGTACTGCGACGGCGTGCGCTCGCGTTCTTCCGCGAGAGACATCTTCGTCCACGGTCCGTAAACGACACCGGCGAGCCACGTGGGCTGAACAGTCTGCAGGTAGTTGAAGAACCAATCGTTCCGGTCGTGCTCAAAGCCTTGATTCGACACCCAGATGCCGGCATTGGGGTGGTACGTTTCCAGAATTGCCGCCAAATCCTCCAGATACGCCATCACCAGGTCGGGCGGATTGCTACCGGGATCGCCACCCGGCAGGAACACGCCATCCAGGCGGGGACAGGCCTGATAGAGGGCCTCGTGCTGAGCGAGGCCGGCGGCCCGCTGCGTGGGATCGCTCAAGTCGTTGGGTGCGGGGGTCCACACCCAGTATTCGATGTCGTAGTCTTCGCAGAGCTGGCTGAGCGTCTGGTTCATGACTGTGGGAGTGACCGTGAAATGCGGGCTGCTGCCGGCAGTCTCAAAGGGAATGTTCTCGATGCTGTTCGCACCGAATATGATGAGTTCGCGGATATACTGTTCGTATTCGGCGGCGTCCCAGGCATCGTACGAGTTCGCGGTGTTGCGATAGCCGAGCTGGTGGCCGCGCAGCGGGTAGGCGGGCGTGGTGGTCACGTTGGGCGCGGTGGCGAGGCTGGCGCTCGACGTTCCCCACGTGAGGCTGCGCAGCAATTTGCCCGCACCGTACATCGTCCCGCGCGCATCCGCGCCGATGACCCACACGACATCCGCCCCGGGACTGCCCTCTTCAACGAAGAGCCGGTAGCCTTCCGCGCCGAGGCCGGGATACCCTGTCTGCGACGTGAGCGCGATGACTAGCCCCGAGCCGGGCCACGTGGACGTCACAGACCACGATAGTCCGGTGCGCTTCTGAACTTCTTCACTGAGGATCTCAGCGGCT
The DNA here is from genome assembly GCA_020849535.1 of Candidatus Hydrogenedentota bacterium. Classification (GTDB taxonomy): domain Bacteria; phylum Hydrogenedentota; class Hydrogenedentia; order Hydrogenedentales; family SLHB01; genus JAHDWY01. The sequence continues at coordinate 70,452 of JADLGB010000019.1, read as the reverse complement.
TTGGCTTCAGCATTGGGCAGCGTGCCGGGGTTGGTCACGATTGTGGCGGAGGCCAGATCGATTGGCCCCGACGCGAGGTCGCCCGTATCCGCGATGTGAATGTACGCGGTCTTGGCGAGCGGGAAGGTACCCTCCAAAGTCGTTACGGTTAGGGTTACCGTGTAGCTGCCCGCTTGTGTATAGGTGTGAACGGGATTCTGCTGCGTGCTTGTGCCTGAATCGCCAAAGTTCCAGGACCACGCGGTGATGGGCGGAGTTGTCGCCACGGACTGGTCGGTAAAGGACACCGAGAGGTTCGGACCGCCCAGGGTCCGGTTGGCCGTGAAGTTCACCGTCGGCGGCGCCGCCCACACCGGCACAGCCAACCATAGGGCGGCGATAACCACAAGTAGCCGGAATGCAATACGATACGTATTCATGCCCACCCCCAGCACAAAGTTATCCAGAGGACGTGTGGATTGCACCGTCCACGCTTACCCCCGGCGACGCAAAACCTCACCGTCGAACGCGAACATACTTCACAGATGTGCGCGCCCGGCAATGTGAGAACTGACTGGCCTTTTCTCCCCCTCTTACGAGTATCCGCCGGGACGGCGGAGATGTCAACTGTGGACGTGGGCGCGAAAAGCCCCCCGGCTGCGGACAGAACGCCCGCCGCGCGACTGCCTATAGGTCCTGTTTCACTGCGCGGAGTTCCACCTGGAGAAAATGCACGGTGTTGCTGAAGAGTTCGAGAAAGCGAATCCGGCGGGGTACGCGAAGACCTTCAGCCCGAATGGTGAACTGCCAAGCCGGCCGGAACCAGCAGCCTTCGTATACGATCGCCTCCACGCGAAAACGCGCGGGCGTATAGTAAGGACGCTGCTTGCAGTATCCGTGATCGGGATCCCAGAAACCAAAGACTTCCGGAGTGAACGGCCGCACATGCGTGGGATCCTGCCAGGCCCAACGGCTGCTCCAGTTGGGCACGCGGACGTGCACCTTGGCGCCATCGCGGCAGACTCGCCAGATTTCTTCCATCGTGCCGAGACAATCCCAAAGATGTTCCAGAATGTTGTCGCACAGCACCTCGTCGAACTGTGCGTCCGGCAGCGGCCATGGAAGTGTGGCGAGGTCGAATTGTCGATCAACGCCGGGAAGAGCGGAGCGGTCCACGTTAAAGTAGCCGGGCCGGATATCCGTGCCACAGCCAATATTGAGGCGTCGTGGCATGGCATCGCCGGTCGTGCTATCACCCATGAAGAAGTCTCCCTTTCCCTCGATGCGTGCCGTGCGGTTGAGAAAGCGCGGCCGACCGCGCCGGCTACCGTTTACCAGGTGCGATCGCCCAGTTTCTCGAACCAAACGACATGGCCGTGAAGCGCAATCGATCCGCCCTGCGCAGACACAAGATGGTACTCGGGGCCTTTGGACAATTCAAAGCTGAGAAGCAAGCACTCAAGAGCAGGCCTCCATGGAAGCACAGGGGTACGGCCCACAGGGGTACGGGCGTCTCGCCCGTACCCCTGTCTTACCCTGTCTTGCCCCCCTGTGTTGCGTACCCCTGTGTTGCGTTCGTCGGGCGCACCTACATAGCTCTGAGACCGCTGCCTAATCCTTCGCGAAGGTCTGCCATTTGGGGAGGCGGACGATCATGATCTCGTAGAGCATGCGCGCGGTTTCGACGGGGCCGAAGCTGCGGGCTTCGCTGATGGTCTTGATGCGTTCGGGGTCGGTCGCTTCGACCCAGGCGACCGTGTAGAGATGATCGTCGGCGCCGATGCAGAGGCTCTCGGTGAAGAAGACGCGGCGGCCATCGCGCGAGAATACGGGGCCGTGATTGATCATGCGGCCGGTGTCCAGCGCGTACGTGAAGAGGTAGACGTTGGACTGCGCTTCGGGCCGCCCTTCGATGGCCACGGCGGGACCGTTGCCCAGGTAGTAGATTGTGTTATTGGGAGCAAGGATGAAGCCGAGTTGGCTAATCTCGGGGTTGCGCGGCATGCCCTGGTAGGCTTCGTGGCGCAGTTCCGCGACCGCGCGCACGTAGTTCGTCGCGGGCGCGAATTCAAACAGCGTCGTCGTCTCCCACTGGATGCCCCAGAAGCTCTGCGTCCTCTCATTCCACTCCACGACACGCCAGTTGTATTGAAAATCGCCTTTGAGCGTTTCTTCCGCGGATTGGGAGAAGGGCAAGCGGCTCAGGTCGAGCCCGTCTATGTAGGAGACGCGGCGCTCTTGTTTCGGATCGTACTTCCAAATGCGGCCGTCCATGGTGGAGCCATAGACGTTGCCTTCAGGATCGATGCCAAGGGTGCGGCAGATGCGGTCCCATTCGTGTGGGTGCTGACCCAATTCGCCGCGACCTTGCACCGCGCCCCAATAGCGCAGCGCCTTCTTCTTGATATCGTAGGAAATGAGCATGCCCGAGGGCCAAGTGAGCCCATACAGCACTTCGTTTCGCGTGTCCATGGCCATGGTGATAATGCCCTCGCTCGGGAAGACGTGAGCGAGGTCTTCAAACTGCCTCGTGGCGAGGTCGTAGTTCATGAAGTGTCCGCCCTGGTAAGGCACGCGGTCGCCCGAGTCAAAGCCGGGCAGATCCCCCGCGTAGAACGCAGTGTGCGTCGCGAACCAAAGCTTGCCCGCGTGCTCGAAGAAAGGCGTATGAATCTTGCCCTGCGCCACATGCGTGGCCGCGTCCTCTCCGAGCACCTGGTCCATCTGCGCGACCATGGACATGGTCTCCGTTCGCGGGTCGAAGCGGTAGAAGCGGCACGCGTAGTCGATGTTGTGGGTGTCGACGCTGAAGTAGATGTTGCCATCCGACGCGGAGACCATCGAATGGTAATTGCTGTCGCCCAGCAGGAAATTCGTCGGAAAGAGGTCGGCCTTGACCATCTTCTTCACCGACGCCATTGACACGGTGGCCTTTTCGACTTTCACGTGCTGCGCATGCGCAGTCAGCGATATCACAACGGCAAGAGCAAGCAGCCAACTACACAACCTCACCATTTCTCAATCCTCCCCTTGGGCTCGACTCCTGAGACAACGCATAACCTACACGCGCGCCCCACGACATCATCCCCGCGCAGGCGGGGATCCATCTTCCCACGACTGATAGACGATCACGCAAGTGATGGGGCCTTGCCGGCACCCGGCGTGACCTTGAAAACGATATCTTTGACGACCTTGCTGACTGGAATCAGATCCGGCGGCCACCAGGACTTGTCCATGGGATCTTCGCATCCCCCGCTATCCACTCCATCCCATCCAACGCTATAGACCATGAATCCGCCTTCGATTTTTCGGTGGCGAATCGTTGCGCCATCGAACGGATCGCGGGGAAACGACTCTTGAGATACTCTACCATCATCCGCACGGTCTTCATTTGTCATCAGGACCAAAGCGGCCCGCGCGAGGCGGACTCGTGCCATGGCCAACTGATTTGAGAATGCAAGAGCGGCGATTAGGGTCTCAATGCTTGACCGTGAGCTGCTGTACTTCGTGCCGCTCTGCACTTGCTTATACGCATGCAGAAATGCCGGTGTGCGTTCGTGTAGTGGACGGCTCGCGATGCGAGTCAATCCGTTCATTTGTTCGAGATAGAACGCCGCGGAACGTTTTCCCGGCATGTGTCTCCACCAGTCAGAACCGCGAAGCCCGCGCTTTGTCTTCCTGCGCCGTTCTTCGAGCATGAAGACGCGTTCCGTCACATACGTGCGGGCGAGAAGCTCGTCATCGTCAAGACTACGCAAAGCGGCTTCCAGCCGCACCACCGCGTCAGCCGCAGGCCGCAACCGGCGGAGCACGAACTCCAGCGCACGCGTCACTTGTGCTACGCCACCGCAGTGAATCAGATGGCTCATCGCAAGTTGTATGCTGCTGGCGCTCAGCGTGAGCCGGACAGCGGCGAGCAGGTAGCGGTCCCAATCATCTTCGCTGTCGCGAAGGCAACGGTGGATGGCCGCCAAGCAGAGCAGCTTGACGCCGGAGTACAGCGATGTATGCAACGCGGAGGCACGTTGAAAGTACCCGCGAGGCTTGAGGAAGACACGCCAATCGGCGACGTCCTCGACTCGGATCAAATCGCCAAGAGGGACACGGTATTTGTCCAAGTACTCTTTCGCGGCACGCCACTCTTCCTCCGATGCGTCCGCCTTTGAATAATCGAATCTTCCGACAATCGGCGGCTCATTCGACGGCGGGTGCGTATCAGCAGATGGCATCCAGTTTTCGGAGTGCTTCTCCAGCAAATTCCCGGCTAGCATATTCGGAATCTCGGCCCTCATCTCGTCCATCTCGGCCTTCATCTTCGCCAACTGGATGTTCATCTCTTCCATCTGCGCCTTTGATTGTAACAGCCATGCCTCTATGTCCTGAGGTTCCTTCAGGTCATCTTCCGAGGTCTCTGGAAGCGGGGCCGCGATCCGCTTGCACAGCTTGAATGCCCTGTAGATCTTCTCGGCAGCAGGTGATGGGGTTGCAGGCTTTGGCCACCGTAGCAGCCCTTCGTAGTCAATGGGCTCGCCTCGATCGAGGATTGCGGCGATTGCCTTGTCGAGTGAATTGGCGTTCATGTCACTCCACGCGCTGCGCTGGCCTACGCGCAGACTGCATATAATTGTGCAGGAATCAACACTCTCCGTTCTATGCCGTCCGCCAGTACCGCAAGCAAGCTTGCTTCGCCAAGGCAGCGACGCCGCGTCCGGACCAGAAGCGCACTGCGCTTTGCCCGTTATCCTCCGTGGCCAACCTCCTATCCATTGTTGCTCTCGCCCCTTCCATGCAACTCTCTCCGTGAATGCTGAATTCTTGTCGTGATTTGGAGGCGGATATCTGGCCACCCACGCAATAGCCACTATTAGATTGGGGATATTTCCCGACAAAGATCCGGCCAGCTTCCCTTCGAGAACGACTCCAGGGTTAGACGGTTTTAATAACTATATATTTAATACATATATGAGTATTAAATCTGTGTTAATCTGTGCAATCTGTGCTGAATGGCTTTTCTTGTTCTTCATCTGCGGACAAGATCTTGCTTCGGTTGCGGCTATGTTGCGCTGTGTCTATCGCCTCGCTCTTGGCTGTCAGTGCCCTCCACAATCCGTTCGGCAGCGGAAGGTCGTGGATGAAGCGGTGGCAGGCGGGCTTGACATGGGCGAGCCTTTTGGTCATGATTAATCATTCGATTATTTAATATTGGAGCTTATGACGGATGAAGGTTCGGCCAGATTCTATCTTGGACACGGCAGAGGCGCTGTTCGGGGCACGAAGCTTCGATGGAGTGTCTACCCGCATGATCTCGGAGACTGCGGGTGTCAACATCGCGATGCTGAGTTACTATTTTGGCTCCAAGGAAGGCCTGTTTGAGGCAGTGTTGAAACGGCGCTGTCAGTCCTTGGAAATTGAAATTAATCAATCGATTAATAATGAAACCGCCGCCGACAGCAATCTCCGGCGCTTCCTCTCGGTCTGCGCACGGTTCCTGATTACCGATCACCCGGCGTTTCTCGCCATGCTGGTGCGCGAATCGACCGCTTCTGTACCCGATTCCCGCATGGCCCTGGTCGAGAGCCTGACGCTCCCCATTCGGCGGACTCTCGATGCGATTCTGGAGTCCGGGTCCGGACTCACAAGCCGCATGGGCGGAGACCTGTGCTTTGCTCTTATGTTGGGGATCTTCGCCGGGGCCGCCGTCTCCCCGTCTTTCGCGAATCCCGCGAGAGTGACCTCCGTGGAATGGCTGGTCGATGCGGTACTTCAGGCAGTTGGGGCCGAAGATACCAGCAGCGGGAAGACAGACGCGGAGCGGCCTGCGCACGGCCGGCGCCCGGGATCCGTTTCGAGTCAGCCTGACTCGTTTGAAATAGGGATGGTCGACTAATGAAACAACTCCTGGATCTGCGTGGCATCGTGACCGTGCTCAACACGCCGTTCACGGATGCGGACGAAATCGATGTGACCGGCCTGGCCCGAAATGTTGAGGCGGCAATCGAGGCGGGGGTCGTGGGGCTTCTGGCGCCCGCGATGGCGAGCGAGGTGTCCAAACTCACCGAGTCCGAGCGCGAACTCATGGTGCGGGTGGTACTGGACACAGTGCAGGGCAGGGCTGCGGTCATCGGCGGCGCGTCCGCGCCAACGCGCGAGGAGAGGGTACGGATTTCGGAGAAGCTCACGCAGATGGGCTGCGACGGCGTCTTGGTGAGCATCGCCTATGAGAACGAGGCGAACTATGAGGCTGAAGTCCGGGCCGTGGCAGATACACAACCGGGCTTCTTGATGGTACAGGATTGGGACGAGACAGGGAGCGGGGTCCCGGTCCCCGTGATTGCCCGGTTGTTCAACGAAATAGACGTGTTTCGGTGTCTGAAGGTGGAGACCGTGCCCGCCGGGGTGAAATACAGCGCGGTTCTCGCGGCCACGGAAGGCAGGCTTCACGTCTCGGGGGGGTGGGCGGTCACCCAGATGATCGAGGGGCTCGATCGGGGCGTGCATGCGTTTATGCCCACAGGGATGCACCGCATCTACACGTCGCTCTACAGAATGTATGTCCAAGGGGACCGTGAGGGCGCTCAGCGGCTTTTTAACGAGATGGTGCCCGCGGAGGCGTTTTCGAGCCAGCATCTCGACATTTCAATTCACTTTTTCAAGCGTCTGCTGCATAGGCAGGGCATCTGCGCGACCCCCCGCGTGCGGCAGCCAATCCTGCCTTTTGACGCCTATCACGAGAGGATAGCCGCCGAACAGATCGAGCGCCTGCTTGGGATTGAGAGGCGGCTTGCCTGAGCGGAAGGAGGCAGCACGGGTACAAACAGGAAAAAAGTGCCGACTTTCCATTGCAGGAAGGCGGCGCTCGTGCTAAGATAGCACAAGGTAAGACATTAGACCAAGAGTCTCCCCTATATCTTGTGTGTTCTTTGTTGGGAGAGGCACCAGACGCGCCTTTCTGAAGGTGAACCTTCGTGGCGGACGATTCGGGACACAGTTACGGTGACCGTGTGGGCGGACAATCCAACCCCGTGCCGGAACCGTTGATCAGCCAAGACGAACTTGACGCGGCCTTGGCCGCGGAGCTTGCCGCCCGCAAGGAACGCATGCGCAAGGTGGAGACAGGCAGTGCTCCTCCTCCATCCCCGCGCGTCCCGTTCCAACCGCCTCCCCCGGTTTCACTTCCCCCAGACCTCGGTCTTATCGGACAGGGTGAACTGGACGATGTGGTCATGGCATTCGCGACCAACGGACAGAAGACGCCGGGGACTGTGGCACCCGCGGATCTTGAAGATGGCGGGGCAGTCGATCAGGATGAAATCGATCGACTTCTGCGGTCCGTGCAGGACGCTGCATCAACGCCCTCCGCTACGCCCGTGCAGGCGCACGACAGTGCGACGGCCAGAGTTGATGATACCGCGCCTGAAGAAGTGGGCGGTGCAATTGACCAGGACGAAATCGACCGCCTCCTGCAAGTCAGTTTGGCTGTGGAGCCCTCGCGCCGAGAAGAACCTACGCACGACACAGGTACGGCCACTCAGGACGAGATCGATCAACTCCTGCGCCGCGAGGCGGATCGGGTCGCCAAGGCCGCGTCGGAGCCGGCTGCGCCGGAGCACAACGAGAAGCCCGCACAAGCCGTGGGGTCCGGTGCGACGCTGGGGCAGAGCGATATCGACTTGTTGCTTCAATCCATCGCGGGGGCGAGCACGTCGATGGCGCAATTGCGCGCGCAAGACGCGGCCAGTGCGCCGAGTGACGGCGGCTCGATCCCAGCCGACATCCCCCCTCAGGCCGATTCGGCCGAGACCGAGTCGACGCAGTTAAGCCAGGGCGATCTCGATGCGTTGTTGGCGAGCATCGCGTCGGAGGACGTGCTGGATAATCGCGATCTCGATACACCGTTGACCCCGGTTGAGACGTCCATGGGTTCAGACATGGACGAGGCGTTTACTCCACCCGCGGCCTCCGCCAGTGGGCCGCCGGCCCCCGCGGTTATGACCGGCCAGACACAAGCGCAGCCGGGCAGCGAAACCGATCCGGTGCAGCGGGCCAAGCGCGTGGCGTCCGAGTCGCAGGTCGGTTCCGAGAATATTGCAGCCGCGGTGCCTCAAGTGGACGAGCTTCTGGACGCAGTGATCGCGAGCGCCGCCAAAGAAGTGACCGGCGAGGCGCCGGCGGAATCGATTGAGATTCCATCGATTCGCGAACTGAGCGAGGAGATAGGGGAGAATCTTGCGGCGGCATCACCGGCCCGGGACGACATGGCCGTAAGATTGAGCGACACGGAAATCGCGGAAATCGATTTGCTTCAACGTCCCGTCCCGGACTCCACGGGAGAAAGTGTTGCGTCTACGCTCGCCTCTCGGGAATCGCTGGGGAGCCGGGTGCTTGGTGTCCTCACCGGCCTTGCGGGAGGCGGCACGCTCAAGACATGGACGTCGCTGGCCGCGGCGGTGGCGTGCACGGTGGGTACGTTCGCGATCCTGCAGTCCGTTCGCGAGCGCGAGCCTGGCGGCCAGGTGGCGCGGGCGCCCATCGGGGAAGACATTTCGGCGCTGGTGCGCAGCGCATCGGCATTGGTCGATATGCGTCAGTTTTCCGAAGCGAAGAAGTTGCTGGCGCCGGTGATCGGCGAGCAGCCCGCATCGGATATCGATCCCGAATTGCTGTACCTCCACATAGCGGCCAGCTATGGCGAACTGCCCGAGAAAGTAAAGGACACCGACACGGAACGGCTACACCAAGAGATTAACCAGTACCTCGCCGTCGCGGGAAACCAGATGAAGTCGGCGAATGTGCTCCGCTGGAAGGCGGACCTCTACGAGCGGGCCGGGGCGGATATCGCGGCGCTGGATACGTATCGCAATCTCTTGATCACGCTCGTGGACGTCTCCGGTACGGATGAAACACTGATTCGCGCGGCTCGGGTCACCGACCGGCTGGGGCGCCTGGACGAGCAACAGCAATTCGCCCAGCGCTTGCTGGACCAGCATTCGGATTCCGCGTACGTTCCGGAAGCGCGATTGCTGCTCGCGAAGGCCTACGCCAAGGAAGGCCACACGCAAGACGCGGAAAACATCTTCCGGCAGGTGGCGTTGGCGGGGGGTGACAGTCCCGTGGGCGCACAGGCGGTGGCGCACCTGGGCGAGATGGCCCTGGCGCGAGGCGATCATGCGGCGGCGATTCGCGATCTCGAGAACCGTCTCGAAACGGCGACTACAATTGAGGGAAACGACGTCATCTACCTGTTATTGGCAAAGGCGTATCGGGTCAGCGGAGCCCCGGGCAAGGCCGAGGAGATTCTGCGCGAACTGATCAGCTTCTTCCCCGAGTCGGAACGTACGCCGGATGCCTTCGTCGAACTCAGCCGGACCCTGGATGAGCTGGGAAACCGTCGCGAAGCCCTCAAAGTAGCGATGCTGGCGAGTCAGCGGTTCCGCGACCGCGCCGACGTGCTGGCAAACGAAGGCGAATTACTGCAACTCTCCGGGCGGGATGCGGAGGCGGCCGAGAGCTTTCTAGCCGCGGCCCAGGCAGGAGGAGATGACCCGCGGACCTTGCTGGCCGCGGGCAAGGCCTTCGAGCGGGTCAACGAATTGCGGAAGGCGCGGGAAGCATATGAGCATCTGCTGATGGTGTCGCCCCAGTCTGCCGAGGCTTTCGAGGGCAACCTTCACTTGGCGTCCGTTTTGCTGAAACAGGGACAGGCGGAGAGCGCGCTGGATCGGCTGTCGAACCTGGCAATCGCGACCACCGGCAAAGCGCAGCACATTCAGGTGCTGGAGTCCCTCGGCGGGTTATACGCCGATCTTGGTTTTGCGAAACACGCGGCGGAAACCTATGCGGCCGCGGCGGGCTTGACGAACGACCCCGAGGTGCTCGCGCAGACGACCCTGGCCCTGCTCAGAGTGGGCGACGCAGGCACCGCCCTGGCGACTGCCAGGCGCGTGGATCCGCAGACGCTGTCTCCCGCAACGGCCTACGCCTTTCTGTGCGGCCATGGGAAGGCATTGTTGCGCATGGACGCGGCGCTTGCGCTGGAGAAGATGGAGCAGGCGTACAACAAGTACCCTGACCTGCGGACCGAGGAGGGTGACAATGATTTGCTGAATGCCCTCCTCGTGACGGGTCAGATGGCGCGGGCGCGCGCCCTGGTGATGGACCTGAAGACGCGCGTGGGCAGCCACCCGGATGAAGCGCCCCGCTTGCAGCGCACGGCCGTGCGGTGGGCGGATGTCCTGTTCGAGCACGGCGACTACACGGCGGCCGCGGAGGCGTACGCGTTGGCGGCGGAAGCGGCTCCCGAGGGCGGCGACTCGGCCTGGGCGAAGTTCCAAGAAGCCAATTCAAGGCTGAAACTAAACGAATTCGCGGAGGGCGTCGGCCTTCTTGACGAGGTGGCCGCCAGCGACGCGCCGTTCGCGGAGGATGCGCGCCTCAAGGCGGAGTACGCGCGCCTGGAAATGCGATTGCGCTCCGGGGGCACGGCCACTTCCACCGCGCCGATGGGGGGATGACACCCATGGGCGGCACGACCGATATCGGCGCGCGGATCACTGATTACTTTGAGCGTCAGATCGCCCTGTACACGGAAATGCTGCACGCGTATGAGACGCTTCCGGCCGAACTGGAGAAGGAGAATCTGGAAATCTTGTCGGCCCAGCAGAGTGCTTTCACGCAGCGCCTGACCCAACTCGACGAGGAATTCCATTTGCTGAACCGGGAATGGCGCAACGGCGCCGCGGCCAGCCCCCAGCGAGCCCACCAGGTGCGTGCTTTGGCGGATCAGGCCCGCGACCTCGCGAAACAGCTCGAGAAGATCTCGCGGAAGGCATCGCAGCAGGCCCGGGAGCGGATGGGGGAAGTCAAATTGGCGCTGGATGCCCTGCGCCGCGGACAACGGGCGGTGAAGCAATACCGGGTTGACGAAGATGGCGCGGGACACGTGGACCGCAAGGCCTGAGGATTCCAAGACCACGGATGCCAGAACAGGACATCGACATACGCGCCCTCGCGGAGGCGTTTGAAGCATTCACGCGCAGCACACAGACGATGGAGGAGTCGTATCGGCGTCTGGAGACGAGGCTGCATGAGCTGGACCGCGAGTTGGAGGCGCGCAATCAGGAACTCGCCCTGACCAGCGATTACCTGAATTCGATCTTGGAGAGCATGTCGGACGGCGTGATCGCCGTGGACAACGCGGAACGGATCACGACATTCAATGGCGCGGCGGGGCGCGTGCTGGGCTATTCGGCCGCGGACCTGATAGGCAACCACTTCCATGATGCGTTTGGGCGCGAGTTTGCCGGTCCGGACACGGCCTCCTTTCGTGAGTTGCGGGCCAAAGATGGGCATTGCGTGCGCGTTCTGGAGCGGGACTCTCCTCTGTGCGACCGGAATGGGACGCGCATTGGCGTCGTGAAAGTGTTCCAGGACCAGACGGAAATCGAAAACCTCCGCATGAAGATCCGCCAGCAGGACCGGCTGGCCGCGGTAGGTGAGATGGCGGCGACAGTCGCGCACGAAATTCGCAATCCGCTGGGCGGAATCCGCGGCTTTGCCGCACTGCTGGCACGCGACCTCGACGAGGGCGATCCCCGGCGGCGTCTGGTGGCCAAGATCGAAGTGGGCGCGAAGGAACTGGAACGTGTCGTGAGCGAGTTGCTCGAATACACGCGCCCGATCCAACTGCGCTTGCGTCCGGTATCGTGCGCGGCATTGGTCGAATCGGCGCTGGGCTACCTGGAAATCGGCGAACGCCCAGTGGCGGTCGTGAACGGAGTCGACAAGAACCTGCACGTGCACGTCGATGTGGACAAGATGCGGCAGGTCTTTCTGAACATCCTGCTGAACGCTTTCCAGAGCATCGACGGCACGGGCGAAATCCGGATATCCGCGCGCGCCCGGGAACAGAACGTCTGGGTGGCAATCGAGGATTCCGGGTGCGGGATGACGCCAGCCCAGCGGGAACAAGTGTTCTCGCCGTTCTTTACGACTAAGGAGAAGGGCACCGGCCTTGGACTGGCCGTGGCCTCAAAAATCGTGGAAGCCCACGGGGGTGTCATCGAAGTCGAGAGCGAGCCGGCCAAGGGCTCGACGTTTCGCGTGCGCTTACCGCAGCCGGAGTAATCATGCCGAAAGCACTTATCCTGGTAATTGACGACGAAGACCTGATGCGCGAGTACGTGCAGGAGGCCCTGCTGCGGGCGGGCCACGAGGTGAAGGCCGCGGCGAGCGGCCGCGAAGGGCTCGACCTGCTTTCGAGCACGGCCTTCGATGTGGTCGTGACGGACCTGAAGATGGCGCCGGTCGACGGGCTCGAAGTGCTTCGGACGGTACGCGCGGAGAGCCCGGGCACGCCCTGCATCATCATGACCGCGTACGCGACCGTGGAGACGGCCGTGACGGCGCTTCGCGAGGGCGCCTACGACTATATCATGAAGCCGTTTACGCCGGACGAATTGGAGCTGGCCATCACGCGGGCGGTGGAACGGGAACGCCTTGCGCAAGAGAACCGCTACCTGCGCGATGAACTCAATCAGCGCTACGACTTCGCGTCGATGGTGGGCGAAAGCGCGGCCATGAATGAAGTCTATGAACAGATCAAGAAGGTCGCGGACAGCCGGGCCACCGTGCTCATCCGAGGCGAGAGCGGAACCGGGAAGGAGCTGGTGGCGCGCGCCATCCATTACAGCGGAAACCGGCGGGACAGGCCTTTCATCAAGGTGAACTGCGCCGCATTATCTGCTGGTCTGCTGGAGAGTGAACTGTTCGGACACGAGAAGGGCTCCTTCACCGGCGCGCACGAGCGCAAGATCGGCCGCTTCGAATTGGCGGACACCGGCACGCTGCTTCTGGATGAGGTCAGCGAGATTAGCATGTCCCTCCAGCCCAAGCTCTTGCGCGCGCTCCAGGAAAGGGAGTTTGAGCGGGTGGGCGGCAACCGCCCCATCCAGGTGGACACGCGCATCATCTGCACGTCGAACCGCAATCTGGAGGAAGCGGTCGAGAAGGGCGAATTGCGCGAAGATTTGTTCTTCCGGTTGAACGTGATTCCGATCGCACTGCCGCCGTTGCGCGAGCGAAAGGAAGACATACCCGCACTGATGAGCTACTTCCTTGAACGGTTCGTACGAGAGAACGGCAGAAACATAACCGGATTCGGCAAGGAGGCGCAGAGCCTGTTTATGGACTATCCCTGGCCGGGCAACGTTCGGGAGCTGCAAAACGCGGTGGAGCGCGCCGTGGTGTTGTCTTCCGACCGCGTGTTGGAGCCGCGCCACTTCAATCTGAACCATGCGGTGGGGATCAAGTCCGCGGCGGCGGGGGCGGGTGTGCGCGCGGGGACCACGGTTGCCGAAATGGAGAAGCAGTTGATCCTCCAGACGCTGGAGCACTGCAAACAGAATCGCACGCACGCCGCGGACATGCTAGGCATCAGCGTGCGGACCTTGAGGAACAAGCTGAAGGAGTACTTCGGATAGCAGCCCATGCTGCGGACCACGCGGGGGGAGTTCGTACGATGACAACGCACCGTTTGAATCATGCATGGGCCGCCTTGGCGCTGCTGCTGTTCGCGGCGCAAGTCCACAGTGACCCGTTTCCGGCGCCTGGCGTGCGTTTGCTCTTCTTTGATGATGCGTCCCTGGAAACCAAGGAGAATCTCGTCCAGACACTTCATCAACCAGTCAAACACCCTTCGAATCCCGTATTGAAGCGCGAGCACCCCTGGGAAGGATACCGGGTCCAAGTCTACGGAACGATGATCTACGATCCGGAGCTGGACCTCTTCAAAGCATGGTACATGAACATCCCCGCGACGGCCGCGGACAAGGTTACAGTGCAAGGGCAGCGGCGCCCCGGGCATGCCACGTTGCTGTCATACGCCACGTCCAAAGACGGGGTGACGTGGGACAAACCTGTCCTGAATCTCGTGGACTTCGAGGGATCCACGGCCAACAACATGATTGCCCCGGACCTCTACAATCCGGAGGGGTTCGCGGTGCTGTATGAGCCCAGCGAACCCGATCCATCGCGCCGTTACAAGGGCTTCTGCTGGGACCATGGCAAAGGGCCGCTCATGATGTACGAGGGTCAGGAGATCTATGGCGAAGGCGAAGACGACGGTATGTATGTGACGTTCTCGGAGGATGGGATTCACTGGAATCCGTACGAAGGGAATCCCGTGATGAGGCTCGGAAGCGACACAGGGCAGGTGGTCCTGTTCGATCCCGGCATTAACCGCTATGTGGCGTATGGGCGTTTCGGCGCGGGCGGCCGCAAAGTGGCGCGCTCGGAGTCCGAGGACTTCATCCATTGGTCCGAGCCGAAGCTGGTGCTCGAGCCGGATGAGAAGGACGGTGCGAACACGCAGTTCTACGGAATCAGCATCGATCTGTATCAGGGGCTGTACATTGGCATGCTGTGGATGTTTTGGATCGATGAAGGTCGCGTGGGTCGAATCGACTTTCAACTCTGCCACTCGCATGATGGCATCCAGTGGATACGTGATCCAGAGCGGCGCGTGTTCATGCCGAACGGTCCGGAAGGTGCGTGGGACAGTGGTGACATGCGTGCGGCGTGCCGCTCGGTCATCGTGGATGACCGCGTTATGATCTATTATGCGGGATCCTTGGCGAAGCATGGCGAGGGCGGTCCGAAGCGCATCGGCATGGATATCGGCCTGGCAACGCTGCGGCGCGACGGGTGGTTCTCGCTCGATGCCGGAAGCACGCCGGGCAGCCTGGTCACGAAGCCGTTCATTCATCCCGGAACCGAGCTTCATGTGAATGCCGAGGCGCAGGGTGGCTCCATTATCGCGGAGTTCCTTCCGGCACAGGGGCCTTCGTTCACCTCTACCACGTTTCAGGGTGACGCGCTGGAGGGCGTGGTCGCGGTGGATGCCGCGACGAGGTCCGGCATGGCGGGGAAACCCGTGAGGCTGAAACTCACGCTAACGAATGCGAAGCTGTATTCGCTCTGGTTTGGCGCACAAGACTAACCGGGAGGCCCCGTAGTGCCTGCAATTTACGCCGCGATACTGACGATGATTCTGTGTGTCGTGGACCTTGCCTCCAGCAACATTCCGATCGATGTTCCGTCGGGAACGTACAAGATGGCGGCGTCCACCTGCTTCATCGCCACCGCGTGGCTTGCGGGTGCGCGGCAGACTGTGTACGGGAAAGTCCTTCTCACCGGGCTGATCTTCTCCTGGTTTGGAGACTACTTCCTGATCGGCGGGAGCCAGGAGCGGTTCCTTGCGGGGCTCGTGAGCTTCTTTCTGGCCCACGTGGCGTACTGCGTCGCCTATTACGTGCGCGGCACAGACACTCATTATGCGGTTTCCGCGGGCGCGATACTCATCCTGCCGGCCTTGTTCGTGGCGCCCTGGATCTGGCCAGGAGTGCCCGCGGAAATGCGCGTGCCAGTTGTGGCGTATCTGATCGTCATCAGCGCAATGGTGGCGCTCGCCGTGGGGACGTGGGGCCAGCCGGGCAGCGTGTTGATCGTCGCGGGCGCCATTCTCTTTTATGGGTCGGACCTCTTCGTGGCCCGGGGACGCTTCGTGGAACGCGACCTGCTCAACCCGTTGATTGGATTGCCGCTCTACTTTGGAGGCCAGGTACTGCTGGCGCTAAGCATCGCCCGGGTGACAGCCGACGAAGGCACAACGTCTACGCGGGACACGCCGCCCGATCGCAGATGATGAGGGTGTTGCCGTGCAGCCACAGAAGAGACGCGGGGAATGATGTGGTGATCTCACGCGTGAGTAGCTGCCGCAACGCTTCCCGCTTCTTGCCGCCGTTCACAAACAAGACGATGAACCGTGAACGCAGAATGTCGCCCATGCCGAGGGTCAGTCCAAATGTGGGCCGCACGCGCGCATTCGCGAGCATCGCGTGTCCCTGAGAGTTCTCGGCGAGTTCGGCAACGTGCGCCCGGTCGTGCAGCAAAGGAGCTGGTTCGTTCAAGCCCAGATGTCCGTTCACGCCGAGACCGAGTACACAGATATCGATAGGGCCTATCCTGTCCAATGTCTCGGCATAGCGCCGGCACTCCGCACGGGGATCTGCCGCGTCGCCCGCAAGGGTGAAGTAGCGATCTTCCGCGACGCGGAGTGGATCGACCACTTCCTTCCGGACATAGAATTCGCATGAGGCGGGGTCGTCCGCGGCAAGCGGACCCCACTCATCGAGTTTGATCACGCGAAGTCGAGAGAACCGTTCTGGAGTATCCGCGCAACGCCTGGCCAGTTCGCGATAGGCGCCCAGGGGCGACCCGCCGCTCGCCGCGCAGAGCAGCGCGCCAGGATCGCGCGCAAGTTCGCGCTCGATGACCTCGGCGCCTAAGCGGCCCACGGCGTCATCGTCGCCTTCCACGACAACCCGGACGGGTTCATGCGTGACGTGCTTCATTGCCGGCGCGTCCTCATTCAGGGAATGAAGCTCGTGCTCGGCTTGAGCGTGCAAATCCATTCCGCCAGCAGTTCCGAGCATTGTTCCACGTCTCTGAGAGACACCATCTCGACAGGCGAGTGCATGTAGCGATTGGGCACGCCGATGAGTCCAGTGGCGACGCCGCCGCGGCTGAGCTGCATCGCGTTGGCATCGGTGCCGGTGCCGCGCGGCGCCGCCTCGACCTGGTACGGGATGCGCTTCCTTTTCGCGGCGGCGATCAGGCCTTTGGCCACAATAGGATTGATGTTGGGCCCAAGGTGCAGGATGGGGCCCCCGTCAAGGGTGAAGGCGCCGTACCGCTTGTTGTCACAATTGGGGTGATCGGTTGCGTGGGCTACATCCACGGCAATACCCGCATGGGGATTACATCCGTACGCACTCGTGGTGGCGCCGCGCAAACCAACCTCTTCCTGGACCGTGGTCACGCAGTACACGGCGCATGGCACCTTGCGCTTGTGGAGCAGCCGCATCGTCTCGAGGATTACAAAGGCGCCGATGCGGTCGTCCATCGCACGCGCCACGACACGATCGTTGCGCAACTCGAGAAATCCGGCATCGATGGTCGCGGGATCGCCGATGGCGACAAGACGCTGCGCTTCCTTCTTGTTCTTGGCGCCGATGTCGATCCACATCTGGTGGATCTGCATGGGCTTGCCGCGTTCATCGGGATCGGTGAGGTGAATCGCCTTTCGTCCAATCACGCCGGGAACGGCGCCTTTTTCGTGGTGCACCTGGACCCGTTGCCCATCGAGGACGGAGGCGTCGATGCCGCCAATCGCCTGAAATCCGAGGAAGCCTTTGTCATCGATGTGGTTGACCATCAGCGCAATTTCATCGACGTGACCTGCGAGCATTACCCGCAACGGCGCATCCGCATTGATAACGTGATACTGGTTGCCATGAACATCTTTGTAGATCTTGTCCACATAGGGTTTGACGTAGGCTTTGCACACCTGCTGGATCTTCTCCTCGAAGCCCGAAGGACTGGGCGTGGAAAGCAGGTGCTTCAGAAATGTGAGAGACTCTTTGCGCATGGTGATTTCCCTTAGGTCTGTCGAAATCTACTGCGGCACACCGGCGTGGCCACCAGCCTACGTGGCCACGGTGCGGAGGCCCGTATCGACGTTCGCCACGTGATTCTCGATCCATTCGACCACATCGCGATGAATCCTGTCGATGAAGGCGGGAGTGATGCCCTCGCGGTCGAAAGCGAGGCGCAGTTCCTTGAACGACTTCACGAAACCGGCATGATCGGCCTTGTTTCGAGGGCACGCGGAACAGTGGTGCCGTTCCATGACTTCCTCCTCGCATGCGAAGTGCTGGTGCACGTAGTCATCCAGGAAGTACATGAGATTGCCGGCTTCAGCCTTTGCAGGCGAATTCCGCTGGATTGCCTCGGTCAGCAGGTTGATGCGACGGAACAGCTCTTTGTGCTGGGTATCGATCTCCACGAAACCTGTTCCGAACCTGCGGTCATCCCATTCAAGCAACATGGTGTGCTCCCGATTCTTCGGCGCTATCGGCCGCGCCGCGCCGCTGTCTTGATCGCTTTTAGGTCTTTCATGGCGTTGTCCCCGCCCTTTCCGAAGAGGTCGTGCAAGCGGCGGTAAATGGCGTACAGCTTCTCGTACGCGAAGTGCGCTTCGGGGTTCGGCTTGTATACGGTGTCGCGCAATCGTGCCATCTTCGCGGCCGCGTGCGTTACATCGTCGTAGCCGCCCGCCGCCGATCCCGCGGCGACCGCGCCCCACATGGCACAGCCGAGTGCAACGGTCTGATCGCTCGCACTGATCTTGATCTCGCGGTTGGTGACGTCGGCGAAGATCTGCATCAGGAGCGGGTTCTTCCCGGGCAGACCGCCGCAGGCATAGAGTTCTGTGATGGGGACACCGCCTTCTTCAAGCTGGCGGATGATGGTGTACGTGCCAAAGGCGGTGCTTTCCAGGACGGCGCGGTACATCTCCGCGGGGGTCGTGGTCAGGGTCATGCCCATCATGAGACCCGTGAGATCCGCGTCGACCAAGATCGAGCGGTTGCCGTTCCACCAGTCAAGACACAAGACACCCGATTCGCCGGGTGTGAGCGCGGCGGCCTGTTTACCGAGGTAACCATGGATATCGGTGCCAGCCTTGCGGGCCTCCTCCGCGATGGAGGCCGGCACGCAATGCTCGATAAACCAAGCGAAGATGTCGCCCACGGCCGTCTGCCCCGCCTCGAAGCCGTAGAATCCGGGCAGGATGCCGTCCTTCACGACGCCGCACATGCCCGCGATGACTTTCTTCTCGGTGCCGCAGACCATGTGGCACAGGCTGGTGCCCATGATCATGACCATCTTTCCTGCGCCGGTGACGGTGGCCGCGGGCACTGCGACGTGCGCGTCGACGCCGCCCGTGGCCACGGCAGTGCCGGGTTTGAGGCCGAGCTTCTTTGCCATCTCGGGAAGGAGACCACCGGCCTTCACGCCGGCCGGGTAGATGTCTTCGCTCATCTTGTCGCGCACGACGTTCTCGAAACGCGGATCGAGCGCACGGAAGAAGTCCGGGCTTGGGTAGCCTTCATCCCAGATCGCCTTGTATCCCGCGACGCACGCGTTGCGCTTCTCCTCGCCGCACAGTTGCAAGACGATCCAGTCGCCCGCTTCGATCAGGCGGTCGGCCGCTTCATAGACTTCCGGTGCTTCATCGAGGATCTGTAGCGCCTTCGGAAAGAACCACTCGCTGGAAATCTTCCCGCCGTAACGGGCAAGGAAGGACTCACCGCGTTCCGCTGCCAACTCGTTGATGCGATCGGCCTCCGGCTGGGCCGCATGGTGTTTCCATAGTTTGACCCACGCGTTCGGGTTGGCCGCGAATTCTGGCTTCATGCACAGCGGCGTGCCTTCTTTATCAATGGGCATCATCGTGCACGCGGTGAAGTCCGTGCTGATGCCGATGATGTCGTCTCCGCTGACCCCCGAGTCCTTGAGGACCTTGGGGATGACTCGTTCCAGCACGTAGAGGTAGTCGCGCGGGTTCTGGAGCGCCCAATCCGGCTCGAGCTTCTTGCCGGTGCCCGGCAGGACATCGTCGATGACACCGTCTGGATACGGCTCGATTGCCATGGCGACTTCTTCGCCGTTGTCCACCGCGACCAAGAGGGCCCGGCCGGATTCCGTACCATAGTCCAGACCAATGACGTACTTGCGTGCCATGATGACTGCTCCTTCCACGCTCAACCCCGCCCGGCGCCCTCTGCGCCGGCTCCACGCGGGGCAAAATAATAGCAGAATCGAGACCCAATGCTCACTTGCGCGGTTGGGGCGGGTTGAAATGCACGTCGACCGAAAGGACCCCCAGATCCTTGCCGAGGTCCATGAACAGGGTCCCGCGCGGGGGTATTGGGCCCGTTCCGAAATCGCCCGAGAGTGACACCGGCTGTCTTGCTGCCGGGGTTGCGGACAGCTTCGGACTCCGCACCGCGAAACGCTCGGACCGGATCGATCTGAGTGTGAAGGGACGCCCTTGCGTGTTTATCACGGTGAAAGAAATGTCCGTCCGCGTGACTCCCTCCTCAAGCTTCACGATCAAAGGAGTGGGCGAAATGATGAAATCGGAATGGACATTGACCTCAAAGGTAAGGTCCTGGCTTCCCGCCTCCCCGCGTTCATAGGCGAGAGACACGCGGAGTGCCCGGCCACGGGGCGGCGGGTCGTTCGTAGTCCGAATGACCAGGACGGCGAGAAAGTCCTGCCCGGGTGGAGGAGGCTCGAGCGCCAGCGCGTAGCCCGTCTGCCGAGTGGTGGCGCCGGTGATTGTGATGGCGCCCGCGCCTTCCGCGGCCCGGATGGGAACGCGATGTTCGACAGGCTTGCCCAACTCCGCCTGAATGCGAAGGGATGCCGGCTCGATGAGAAGGAGTGGCGTCCAGGACGCGGTCGCCTTGAACACGAGCGGCTTGGGCAGGGGCGGATTCGTTTCCACGTAGACACTGACACTTCGGCGTGTGGCCGCAGCCGAATCCATCGCATATTCGATCTCGCCCTTCTCTCCGGGGGCAATCGTGCCCGTGTTCACGACAGCCGTCGTGCAGTGGCACGTGGTCTTCGCATGTACGATGCGGAAAGACTCGGTTCCAGTATTTTCGACATGGAACACGCCACGCACCGTCTCTCGCGCAAATACCGGAGGATGCTCCGCTTCAGGCGGGTCGAGGCGCGCAGCGGCGATGCCGTCCGCCGCAGCGCTACGAACGACCATGATTGCGAGCGCGAGACACGGCGCACTCCATCGGCGAGTCATGACACAAGGACTGCGGAGCGGCAGCAGGTACACGATGACGATATCTCCAAATCGCCCACTGCGGGCGCTGCGCCGCATTGTAACAGACCAGCCCTATCGCGTGAGTGGCGGCCGAGGGGCGCTGCCAAGCATTGATTCCACCGGTGTATTCGCGTTACCTTTACGAATCGGGAGAGGATGAGGAGAGCTGGCACATGCCGAAGTACCCTCCGGCAGACGACGTGCGCGACGTCATTGCCGAATCGCTGCACGTTGCCTTGTTGCGAATGATGCAGCCGTCGATCATGCACATCGGCCCCATCAACACGATTGGCTGTTTTCTCTTGAAGTATTTGACGGGAGAAGACTACGTTCCGGTTGCGGGATCGATCGAGGTGCGCTGCGGCGGTGCGCCTTTCGGTTTGCAGGCCCACATCGAGAACATCGATATCCACGCCTACTACGTGTGGATCGAATGCGACCGGGGTGCCGGTGGCACGGAACTCGTCGATTTCGGCTCGCGGTATTGGCGATCCTGGGCCAGCGACGAAGGCGCGCTGTGGACGGCCCCCTCGCCGCCAAACTACATCTGGGGAAGAAAGGATCTCCTTTCGGGCGCGGCGCAGTACGTCACCCACCATGAAATATCCACCATTGTCTTGCATGCGATTGAGAATGCGGTGTCCGCCCAGGAGCCGGAGGCCAACGTGAAGCGCTGGGAGACGGTGATCAACAACACCGTCGAGCACATGCTGGACACCAAGGCCGGCCTGCGTTTTCTCATCGACGCAGGCATCGCCCAACCGGCTGACGAAGAGGAAGAACCGTTTCAGTAAGACCGCGCGTATCCCGCCGCCAGCCCACAATCATGCTCACCGCGGCGCGGAGGGGCGGTCCGAATGGCCGAGATCCTTGCCGGGGGCAATGACGTCGCGGACCCGCTGCTTGAGTTCCTTGATGTCAGGGAAGCGACCTTCCACCGAACGGGACCAGACCAAGCGATCGCCGGCGTACACCTCGAAGACGCCCCCCTTGCCAGGCGAAAGAGCCACCTCGCCGATCTCGGATTCAAAGGTCGAGAGCAGTTCCTGGGCCATCCACGCGGCGCGCAACATCCAACGGCACTGCGTGCAGTAGCGAATCAGGATTCTGGGCTCGTGAAGCGGCATTGCCTTACTTGATGATGGCCTTGGATTCGGGGCGCGCGCGGGCATCGTCATTCATGGGCAATAGTTTGATGTTCTTGAACCAGCAGTCGCTGCCGTGATCCTGCAATCCGATGTGACCCTTGCGGCTATGGGTATACCACGCTTTCTCGAATCCATGCTCGCTGCCGTCGGGGCGCCGCTTGGGCTCCTTGAAATCGTCCAGATTCATATTCGTGACGGTTTCGTTGTTCAGTTCGACGGTGATGAGATTCCGATTGCACGTGATGACAAGGTGGTTCCAATCGCCCGCGGGTTTCATGGCGTTCTTCGTGGGCGCGACGAGGTCGTAGATGGCGCCCGTATCCGTGTACCCGTTCGTCGTCGTATCGTCGATGGCGACTTCGAGGCCGTTCCAGCCGACGTCATGTCCCTGGACGGACTTCAGCGGAAACGTCCGCACAAACACCCCGGTATTGCACCCCGCGCTGATCTTGAAATCGAGAGACAGAATGAAATCGCCATAGTATTTGTCGTATACGAGCATGTAGGCGCCGCTGCCGTGCGGATTGATGGCGCCATCCTGGACGGGCGTGTTGCTCGGGGCGCCGGTGTCGGTCTTCCAACCGCTGAGATCCTTCCCGTTGAACAGGAGCAACCAGCCCGCTTCTTTCTCATCCGCGGTGAGGGTATTATCCGGCGCTTCCTGGGCCGAGGCCATCGCCACACACACAAGCAGAACGGATACAAGGCGCTTCATGGACGCGTCATCCTTTCCCGTTGATTCAAGGGTCGCCGCACGTGATAGTCGCGCGCCGTGCAGGCGGCGATCCGGGCCGTATTATACGGAACCCCTATCCTTGAAGAAAGGTCGGCCGGGGGTCTTTCTAACACCCGGCTTGCAGTTGGTCAGTACCATTTGCGATAACGATGGGCCTGTGGGGGCGCAGTCTGCTTCACAGGAGACACAAGGAACGACACGCTATGAAATCACGATTCACCAGCAATGCAGCGGCACTTTGGATTCTCGCACTTGCGATCCTGGCTTCACCCTGCGCGATGGCCGGCGATGCCGCAGCGCTCGCCCAGGGAGATGTGAAACCATTCTTGAAGAGCCCTTTTCTCCTTGGGGCCCACCGCGGCGGTTCCGACGTCTGGCCGGAGAACACCTTGGACGCATTCAGGGAAGCAGCAAGCCGGTTTCCCGGAATCCTGCTGGAGACCGACGCGCGGCTTACCGCGGATGGCGCGATCGTGCTGATGCATGACGGTACGGTGGATCGCACGACCGATGGAACGGGAGCGATTTCTGACCTGACGTTTGAGCAGATTCGCGCGCTGGATGCGGGATACCGGTTCAGTCTGGATGGCGGCCAGACCTTTCCATACCGGGGCAAGGGGCTCAAGGTGCCAACCCTGGCGGAACTGCTGAGCGCGTTGCCGAAGGCGAAGCTCTTAGTGGAATTCAAGGGGGGCGTCGAGTTGGCCGAGACCGGGATCGCGGCGATTCGCGAGGCCAAGGCCGTTGACCGGGTGCTCATCGCGTCGTTCAAGCCGGACACGATGGCGCGCGTTCGCAGCATCGCCCCGGAAATTGCCACATGCTTCGACTTCGCCGACGGGGTCGCACTCCTGACGGCGTTGCGCGCCAATTCGTGGGACGCTTATACACCCACCAGCGATGTGCTGTCGCTCGACGAGGGGATGCTCCCGCAGTACAAACTGACGCCCGCGGATCTCCAGGCCATCCGGTCCAAAGGGGTCCGGATCCAGTTGCACACCATCAACGAGCGCGGCCGCATGCTGGAAATCCTGGGTTGGGGTGTGGACAGTATCTTGTCGGACAAACCGGACGTGCTGGCTGAAGCCATTGCCGAGTGGCAGACAAAGCAATCCACGGGGTAACGGCGGAACTCCTCTGCTCCACCGCGGCTCACGGTTGCGCTTCGAGCAGGGAAATGAAATACAGCATGCCCAAGGTGCTGTATTCCGAGCGGACCGGGCAAAGATAGATCACGCCCTGCTTTCCTTCCCGGAGCGTGGCGACGATCCAGTGTTCCTGTCCCGTCTTCAAGGCATTCGCGATCTCCACATCCACGGGGTCCGTGGACGCGGCGTGATCGAAATCGCGCAGGCTGTTCGTGGCGGGCACGCCGAACCGCGTCACCGCCTCCGCATCGAGCCACTGCACCGAGTACAGTCGCGGATGATCCTTGTGAAACGCCTCAAGCAGACGGCGCATGCCGACCGTGTTGTCGCCGTGCATATACGCGCGTGCGAGCGAACCGTTGCACAGGCGCAGCAGGGCGTCGCGCGCAAACATGAGTTGCAGATCGCCAAACTCACCCTTGGCCCCTTCCGGGCTGCCGGTCACGACCTGCACCAGGCTCAGTCTCCACTGCGTTCCATAGAGCGACACGGTGGTCCAGTGGAGGTTGCGTGTGGTGCGGTCGCCCAGGGACGGATTCTCCAATTCGTAGGCGGCTGACCCGGAATCCTCACGCGCAACGCGCTGCACGACCCCCAGCAAGGGGCCCCTGGTCTGGTAGCGGTCGTCTGTCAACACGTTCACGCCCGCAAGTTCGGGGTCGCTGCCGTACAGGACCACCCCGTCGGTCTGCATCACCCAAATCTCCGTGGGAAAACCTTCGACCGCGGGGTGAATAAGCTCTTCGAGGAAGGCTTCATGGCGAATGAGCACGCTGACGGATCCGATGAACATTTCATCCGCATTGAAGATCGGGTATTCGACGTCAACCGCCTTGAATCCCTCCACCGTATCGATCACGAGACTCATGACCGGGCGGTGCGTCTGGTACATGCGCCGGATCTGTTCTTGACGGCGGATGCTGGCTCCTTCGATGTGGCGATAGGCTTCGGGTTCCGCGGCTACGATGCGGCCCCAGGGATTCACGGTGCACGCATCCACAGCGAACGGATGGGCCGCCAAGAGGCCGCGCAGGACCTCCCGGGCGCCGTCTGACTCGATCCCCGTCTCCGCCAGACGGGACGCCGCCTCACTGAGGCTGGCGTCAATCGCATTCAATACCCCTTGTACGCGTTGCGCCGCATCCACCAGCAGCGGGGGAAGCTCGGGCTCATTAGCCGTCTGGGCCCGCACGCTGCACGCTGCGGTGCAGACGACCAAGGTGCATGATGCAAACGAGACGAACCGGCGCATGAGAACCTCCTACGGGGATCGATACACGGACCATAGCACGCAACGCCCCTTTGGAACCACACGGGATTCGACGAGGAGCCCAGCGTGAACCTACACGGGCGCCTCGCAATTCAGCGTCACGGTGAAGGTGCTGCCGGCGCCCAACTCACTGGTTACCGACACCTCGCCGCCATACATGACCGCGAGCTTCTTCACGATGGACAAACCGAGCCCGCTCCCCAGCACATTTCGCGTTTCTTCGTTCTTGAGGCGGACGAAGTCGTTGAAGAGCTTCGCGACGTCCTCTTGCCGGATGCCAATCCCCGTGTCTTTCACTACGATACGGACGCGACCAGCACCGGCCTCCACCTTCACGTCCACACGGCCGTTGTCCCGGTTGTATTTTACGGCATTGGAAATGAGGTTGTTGAAGATGATCTCCAGTTCGCCGCGGTCCGCAGTCATGGGGATAGGCGCCGCCGCGTGGAGTTCCAAGGTGATGCCGCGGACCTGGGCACTGGGCAGCGCGGTATCCAGCGCGGTACGCGCCACCTCGCACACGTCCACTTCAACGAGTTCGCGGCTTTTCTGGCCGGATTCGATACGGGTGAGGTCCAGCAGATCCTCGATCATCTTGCGCATGCCGGCGATGCGCGTCATGCACCGCTCCGTCATGCGGGCATACACGGCGGGGTCATCGCCGGCCGCGTGCGTGGCCATGATCTTCAGGTAACCGTCAATCGCGTTGATGGGCGCCTTGAGTTCATGGGCGACCACGGAAATGAACTCGAACCGGACCCGCCGTTTCTCCAGTGCGAGCTTCTTGGCTTGCCTCGCGAGAATCAGGTGCTCGGCAGCTTCCTTCAGGGTATCCTTGAGTTCCGTGGGGGTGAACGGCTTGGCCAGGAAGTCGTAGGCGCCTTGCTTCGTGGCGCGCACGGCGGCATCAATGGACGCGTAGGCGCTGATCATGATGACCAGGGTCTCCAGGTGCCGCGGACCGATCCGTTCGAGCAGGTCGATACCACTCATGCCCGGCAGTTTGAGATCGAGCAGCAGAATCTCCGGCGGCGACGCGTCGATCAACTCGAGGGCGCGCTCGGCGCTCTCGGCCTGCTCGACCGTGAAGTGCACCTCGCCGTTCACATCCGGCACCCGCACCGAGAAATGGCGAAGCGCGCGCTCCACGCCGATCCGCATCCCGGTCTCGTCGTCACACACCAGTACGCGAAGGGTATCCACTGTTGTTACCGCCGATAGGCTGTGCCATCAGGAAGCCAGCAGCCGGTCGATCTCCCGCTTCAGTTGTTCGAATCGGACGGGCTTCGACAGAAGCACATCCGCCTTGACCCACGCTTGTTCTTCGTCCGTCACGGCGTCGAATTCCAGACCGGTCTCGCCGACCACACCCGTGCACATAATAACCGGAATGGATTCGTCCTTGGCTTTGATGGTGTGACACACCGTGAAACCGGCGTCCATCTCCTCCATCATGAGGTCCACGATGACCAAGTCCGGACGGGACCCCGCGATGACCCGGAGGGCTTCGGCCTTGCTGCTCGCGGTGACCACGCGAAACCCGATGGCCTCGAGCTGTACTTTCTGTTGAAAGAGGAAGTCCTCGTCATCGTCAACCATCAGAATTGTCTTTGCGTGCTCCGTCATACTGTCTTTCCTATCAGTGCTTCCATCGCTTCTTTATCCAATCGTTCCGCCCTTCGGGGCAGATTCACCGTGATCGTCGTGCCGGTGGGGCCCGCCTGCGGGTCCGCATTGGACTCCACTTTGATGTCCCCCCGGTGCATCTTCACGATCCCGTAGGTTACCGCCAACCCGAGTCCCGTCCCCTTGCCCAACTGTTTGGTCGTAAAGAACGGCTCGAAAATCTTGTCCGCATGCTCTTTGGGAATCCCCACGCCGGTATCGGCGACGACGAACCGGACGTAGTCATCGTCGCCGGCGGTGGTAATTGTCAGCACGCCCCCATCCGGCATGGCGGCGTACGCGTTGTTCACAAGGTTCGTGAGAACCTGCGTGATCTGATCCGGGTCCATCTCGGCTTTGCGGTCTGCCATTTCATGCTGAACGACGACTCGCAGGCCTTCCGGCGGCTCCATGACCGCTAGACAGCGGTTGACCAACTCGGTCATGTCGATCCGGCGGAACATGACCTTGTTCTGCCGTGCGAAGTGCAACAGGCCCGCCACGATCTTCTTGCAACGGTCCGCTTCCTCCGTGATGATAGTCAGATCGTTGTTCAGTTCAGCGTCCTGTCCATGCTCATCTTTGAGAATATGGGCGAACATGAGCACCACGCCCAGGGGATTATTCAATTCATGCGCAATGCCCGCCGCCAATTGGCCCATGCTGGCCAGCCGCTCGCTATGCCGCAGGGCTTCCTGGGTCCGCGCCAATTGGTCATTCGACACCGCCAAATCCCGGATCGTCGTGCGCAGTTGGTCGATTGCGTAGGGCAAACACATCTCCGCTTCCGCCAGACCCTTGAAGATAGCCACCGCGTGTTCGCGGCACGACGAATAACCACACGCGCCGCAGTTCAGTTCGTCTTCGGGCGACGTCTTTCCCATCCGGCTCAGGATCCGCTGGACGTCCTCCGTCGAGGGGGCCGCGATTCGGCGGTCCTGGGCCTCAAACGTCCGTCGGAGGTCGATCGCCTCGAAGCGGCGCATATCCTCGAACCAATCGCCGGGCGCCATCGAAGCGAGGCGCTCGCGGACGTACTGGCTCACCCGGCCCCTGCGGTAGAAAAGCGAGGTATCGACACTCATCCCCGGGCCCATGATACACCCATCGCAGGCGAGCACTTCGAGCAACCGCGTTTTCAACTCTCCGGTTTGGAATTCGCGCAAGGCCGGAATGAATTCTCCCCCTCCTTGCACGGCCACCACGTCGCCATCCAGCAGATTCTCTGGCAAGCGGGCGGCCTGAAGCAGCCCCCTCGTGATGGGAAAAAGTGCGCCAAGGCCCGCGTGGGGCGGGTCGAAATCACTGGGATCCACTTCCCGTGGATCCAGACACGCGCGAGTCAGCAACCCCCGCATTTCCACGAAGGTCAATGCCGCGTCCACATCTTCATGAACCGAGTCGCCGGCGATCTCGCCTTTCTTGGCGATGCATGGGCCGATGAATACCACCCGCAATTCGTTGCCGTGGATGGCGCGCAAGGCCCGGGCGCATGCAATCATCGGCGAAACAATCGGCGCAAGCCGCGGTACCAGGTCGGGGCAATAGCGCTCAACATAGGCGACAATTGCGGGGCACGTCGTTGCGATGAAGCAATCGTCCGGCCGCTCTTTCAGTATCGTCCTGTAGCGCGCGGCGACAAGATCGGCGCCGAAGGCCACTTCGCACACGAGGTCGAATCCGAGAGCGCGCAAGGCGCCGACAATGCGTCGCGGTTCAATATCGGCGAACTCCGCGGGAAAACTCGGCGCCAGGATCGCGGCTACCTTTCCGCCGCTTTCCAAGACATCGCGGACGTCCGGCGTGGAGTCGTAGACCCGTTTGGCGTGCTGGCTGCACACCCGCAAGCAGTTGCCGCATCCGATGCAGCGTTCCGGAAGCACCTCGGCCTGGCCAACCGCGATCCGAATGGCCTTGGCGGGGCACTCGCGCACGCAGGTGTAGCAGACCCGGCATCGCTCGCGGATCGTCGTCACCAACGGAATGTTCGCTGCCTGCTTCACGGGACCTCCGCCCGGCCGGAGACGCTCACCTGTCAGGTGAGGACTTCGCGTTCCGAATAGTGCGTATGTAACAGATGGTGGCTCTTTTCACTCAAGGGCGACCCAAGGAATTCACTGTAGATCCGCTGAATCGCCGGGTTGGAGTGCGAGGTGCGCACGTGTTCGTCCCGGTCGATGGCATACAGGGCCTGCATGCGCGCACGTACGGCCTCCGTGTCCGTGGTGAAGGGCTGGCCCCCACCATTGATGCAGCCGCCCGGGCAGGTCATGACCTCGATGAAGTGGAGGTCGCGCCGGCCGGCGCGGATTTCTTCCAGGAGTTTGCGCGCATTCTGGAGCCCGCTCACCACGGCCACACCCACTTCGAGATCGCCCACCTTCACGCGGGCTTCTTTCTGGCCCTTGAGCCCGCGAACGGCATCGACTTTCAGGTTCTCCAATTCCTTGCCCGTAAGCAGGAAGTGGGCCGTGCGCAAGGCCGCTTCCATAACGCCGCCGCTCGCGCCGAAGAGTTTGCCCGCCGAGCTACGTTCGCCGAAGGGCGTGTCCGGGGTCTCGGGTTTCAAGGCATGGAAATCGAGGTGCCTCATGCGGATGACCCGGGCCAGCTCGCGCGTGGTGAGCACGGCGTCCACGTCGGCCACGCCGTCGTGGAGCATCTCACCGCGGCCTGACTCGAACTTCTTCGCCGTGCACGGCATGATGGCCACGCTGAAGATCTTGTGCGGATCAAGTTTCTCGCGCTCCGCGTAGTAGCTCTTAATGATCGCACCAAGCATCTGCTGCGGGCTCTTGCAGGTGGAGAGGTTCTTCGTAAACTCCGGGTAGAACTGTTCCACGAACTTGATCCAGCCCGGCGAACAACTGGTGAGCATGGGAAGCACGCCGCCCGTCTTGATGCGGTGCGCGAGTTCCGAGGCTTCCTCCATGATGGTCAGGTCCGCGCTGAATCCAGTGTCGAACACGCGGTCGAAGCCGAGTTCGCGCAGGGCCGCGGTCATCACGCCATTCACGTCGACGCCGGGCTTCAGCCCGAACTCTTCGCCCAAGGTGACCGACACGCTGGGCGCATGCTGCACGATGACGGTCATTTCGGGATCGTTGATCGCCGCCATGACTTCCTTGATGTGGCTCTGCTCGCGCAGGGCGCCGGTCGGGCAGGCAACGATGCACTGTCCGCAGTAAATGCAACTGGCGATGTTGAGGCTCTCGTCAAACGCGGTGCCCACCTGGGACTTGCTTCCACGGCCCACAAAATCGATGGCCCCCACACCCTGGATCTCTTCGCACACCCGCACGCATTTGCCGCAGAGGATGCACTTCTCCGGGTCGCGCACGATCGACGGGCTCGACGCATCTTCCTTCAGACGCCGCCGTTCTCCTGAGAAACGCCGCTGACGGACCCCCAGTTCTGAGGCAAGCCGCTGCAGTTCGCAATTCGTGCTGCGCACGCAGTAGAGGCAATCGTCCGGGTGATCGGCGAGCAGCAGTTCGATGATCGTCTTCCGCGCGCGAATCGCGCGTTGGGAGTGCGTCTGTACTTTCATGCCCGCGGTCACCGGGCACGCGCAACTCGGGGCGAGGTTGGGCATACCCTCCACTTCGACGACGCACATACGGCACGCGCCGCTGGGAAACAGGCCTTCCATGTTGCACAGGGTGGGCACTTGGATCCCCGCCCGGCGCAGGGCGCCCAGCAGCATCTCGCCCGGCTTCGCTTCCAGGGGTTTTCCATTCACTTCTATCGTAACCGCGGCGCGCTCTTCCACGTGCGCCGGCGCGGTCTTATCCAGTGTCTTCGTAGTCATTGCGTTACGCTCCACTCCGTTAAACCGCGGCTACTTCTGCAAGAGCCCTTTGCCATCATGCCACCCTTTGAACGTTCCGGACGAGAACAGACCTGATACCGAATCGTCCTCCACCTGAACGGCGGCCACTTCCACCGGAGGCGCGTCCGCCAGGACGACGGCGCCGTGCTGGCATACATCGGCGCAGCCGCCACAGCCGATGCACTTGTCTTCGACGATGTAGTGAATCCGCTGCGGGATACCCACGATGGCCGAGGTCGGGCACTTGGGTTTGCAGTTCCCGCAGCCGGTGCATGCGTCGGCCACGATGTGGAAGGTGCGGAGTTCCGTGCATACGCCCGCCGGGCAACGCCGTTCGTAGATATGCGCTTCGTACTCGTGGCGGAACCACCGCATGGTACTGAGCACGGGATTGGGCGCCGTCTGCCCCAGCCCGCATAGGCTGGTATCCTTGATCACCTGGGCGAGGCGATTCAGGTACATGACACCCTGGAAGCGCTCCAAGGCATCGGTGCCCTTTTCGGTGCGCCGCCCGCGCGTAATGCGCTGCAAAACTTCCAGCATCCGCAGCGTGCCTTCACGGCAGGGAATGCACTTGCCGCAGCTCTCACGCTGGATGAATTCCATGAAGAACTTGGCCACGTCCACCATGCAGGTGTCTTCGTCCATGACGACGAGGCCGCCCGAACCCATCATAGCGCCCACGGTCTTCAATGACTCGTAATCAACCTTGATGTCGAGGTGCTGGCTGGGGATGCAGCCGCCGGAAGGGCCGCCCATCTGCACGGCCTTGAATTCTTTCCCATCTGGAATACCGCCGCCAACATCGAAGACGACTTGCCGCACCGTGGTGCCCATCGCGACTTCAACCAGGCCCGTCCGCGTGACTTTTCCGGAGAGCGCGAAGACTTTCGTGCCCTTGCTGGTCTGCGTGCCCAGGGCGGCGAAGTTGTCGGCGCCCATTTGCATGAGGCCCGGCACGTTCGCCAGGGTCTCAACGTTATTGATCACCGTCGGCTTGTCGAAGAGGCCCCGAACCGCCGGGAACGGCGGACGCGGGCGCGGCATGCCGCGTTTGCCTTCAATGCTGTGAATCAGGGCGGTTTCCTCGCCGCACACGAAGGCGCCCGCGCCCTTCTTGATGACGATGCGCAGACTAAAGCCGCTGTCGAGGATGTTATCACCGAGGAGCCCGTATTCTTCCGCCTGGGCAATGGCCATGCGCAACCGGTCGATGGCCAGCGGATACTCGGCGCGGATGTAGACATACGCCTTGGCAGCGCCGATGGCGTAGGCGGCGATCATCATGCCTTCGAGCAGGCGGTGCGGATCCCCTTCGATGACGGCGCGGTCCATGAACGCGCCGGGGTCACCTTCGTCGGCGTTGCAGACGAGGTACTTGGTATCGTTTTCGGTGTTCAGTGCGAACTTCCACTTGCGGCCGGTCGGAAACCCGCCGCCGCCCCGGCCCCGCAGGCCGGCCTTCTCGACCAGGTCGCACACCTCGGCTTGGGTCTGCGTCTTGATGGTGCTTGCGAATGCCTGGTATCCGCCCGCGGCGATGTAGTCATCGATCGAGGAGGGGTCAATCAAGCCGCAATTCGCGAGCACCCAGCGCGTCTGCGGCGCGAAGAAGGGATGTTCGTCAATGAACGGTACACCCTGCCACGCCGTAGCTTTGCTGGTGCGGAACTGCCCGAGCACGTGCTGGTGAGGCACGGTGCCTTTCATGATGGAATCGAGAAGCTCCGGGACCATCTCGTGGGTGACTTTCTGGAAACTGATCCGCGCAAGCCCAGGCATTTGCACATCCAGGAGGGGCTCCGCCGAGCACAACCCGATGCAGCCTACCTCGATGACGTCGGCCTTGATGTTGCGCCGGGCCAAATGCGCGCGAACGGCTTGGACCGTCTTCCCCGCACCCGCTCCCAGGCCGCAGGTCCCCGCGCCGACGTAGATGACCGTCTGGGTGACCTTGTCCCGGCGGTGGGCCAAAAGCCTGCTGTGGCGGTCCTGCGCGCAATGCTTGTCTTCGTGGCAGGTGGGGCCTTCATTCAGACACGTGACGAAATCCGGACACGGCCTCTCGGGGCTGTGCCAGCATTTCTCGCAACAGACCTCATGCAGCGTGTTAGACATTTTCCTGCGCCCCTTCCCGATACTCTTCAAGCAGCATGCGGACCCGCTGGGTGGTCATCGCCGCGTGAAACTCGCCATTGATGCACATGACCGGCGCCAGACCGCAGGCGCCGATGCATGCGACGACTTCCAGGCTGAACAAGCCGTCTTTCGAGGTCTGGCCCGGTTCGATCTTCAATTCCTGCCGAATCGCGTCGAGCAGACTCAGCGAACCTTTCACGTGGCACGCGGTGCCGCGGCACAATTGAATGTGGTACTTGCCGAGTGGCTGGAAGCGGAACTGGTTGTAGAAAGTCGCCACCCCGAAGATCTTGCTTGCGGGCAGGCCGAGGTGTTCGCCGATCCGGGCGATGGCCTCTCGGGACAAGTATCCCAATCGCTCCTGCACATCCTGCAGTATGGGAATGAGGGAGTCGCGGCCCGCATTCGGATAGGCCGCAAGGGTCTCCTCAATGGCATCGTTTCTGGCTTCGGTCGCAGTCGCACTCATGTAACTCGTTCCTTCTCATGGACGTGGTTGCCGGCGTGGTAAGCAACGCGCTCCAGCGCCATGGTGACGTCCATATCTTCCACGTATACGTTCCGGGGCGCCCACAAGCGCACCGGCGCAAAGTTCAGGATGCCCGTTACCCCCGCATCCACCAAGCGATTGGCGGTCTCCTGGGCTTCCCCCGGGGGTACCGCGAGCATTGCTATGCGGATTTCCTGGGCAGCCAGCACCTCCCCCAACTCCGCCAGGGTGTGGCAACGGCACCCGTGGATCACCCGGCCCGTCTTGTGGGTGTCCACGTCAAACGCGGCGACAATCGAGAACCGGTGGTGCCGTCCAACAAAGTGGGCCAGCAAGGCGCGTCCCAGGTTTCCGACCCCCACCAAGGCCACCCGCTGGACCGGGGCCGTGTCCAGGAACTGGCCTATACTCTCCATCAGAGCCCCGACCTCGTACCCGTGGGCGGCACTTCCCGAATAGCCCACGACCATGATGTCGCGCCGCACCTGAGCCGCGGTCGCCCCCGCGAGCCGGGCTAACTGGTGCGAGTACACGTTCCTAACCCCATCCGACTGAAGACCATGGAGCAGCCTGCGGTATAGGCTTAGGCGTCCGATGGTCTGATTTGAGGCCATGGGGTCATTCCTTGGCGTTGTGAATAATCAAACGCTGTGAAAACATTCACAGAAAATGTAACACAAAGGACGCCGGCAAGTCAAGCTATTTGTGATAAATTTCTCGATTGATAAATCAAGTATATGATATGACTTATCAATCAAAAGTTAATCATATTTATGCATTTTGGATGCATCATCATGGCCCTCACTCGGAGATCTTCTTCCGCAGTACCGTTTTCACCTTTGCCGGGTATATACTTGACGAATAATCCGCGAGGAACTCATGCAACTTTCTCGCGTGCAAACGGTTAAATGGGTAATGGCCGGTTACTGCCGGTCAATGTGAGTGCCGGGATGGGAATGCGTCGGACACACCTTTTATACGCGACAATCGTGCTTGCCACGCTCGCTGGCGCAGCGTTGGGGCTATATCTGCGCAGACAATCCCTGACGGGGCCACCGAGGGACTTGGAGCAGACATACTACGTCTGGCAGATGCAGTGGACGGACTCGGTCCGCGAGGCGGTCCGTGAGGCGTCGCCGGGGGCTGCGCAGGTCATGGTCCTGCTGGGGGAAATCAACACCAAGAACGACGCACTCGCGCTGACGGCCGCAATGCCCGACTGGAATGCGTTGTCGCAGGCACGGGCACGGGTAACGCTTGTGCTGCGGGCGAATGTGGGCCTGGGCAATCATCTGTCCGTCGAGCGTCGCGCGAAAACGGCGGATTATCTTGCGGGCGTGCTCAAGGGCGCCCAGGAGAAGGCGCAGGCGGCCGGGGTCGAGGTAGCGGGCTTGCAACTGGATTATGATTGTCCCTCCTCCAAGCTGGGCGACTACCGTGGTCTTCTGGACGCCCTACGGGAGCGGCACGCCGCAACGCAGCTCTCGATTACCGTTTTGCCGACATGGTTGAGGCGATGGGAGTTTGCAGACCTCGTGGAAGGGCTCTCCTATTACGTGCTCCAGGTGCACTCCCTGGAACCGCCGGAGAACGTCGATAGCCCCATCATGCTCTGCGACACCTCGCGAATCCCCGGCTACCTGCGCAAAGCCGCGGCAGTCGGCGTGCCGTTCTATCTGGCCCTGCCCACATACGGGTACCGCTTCGCGTTTGACTCAGAAGGAAGGTTCAAGGCGTTGTCCGCGGAAGGGCCGCAGCCAGCGTGGGACCCGTCGTATCGGGTAAAGCTGGTCATGACCGACCCCGAGGAGATCGCGGCGGTCGTGCGGTCTGTCCGGGAGGCGCCGCCCCGTGCGTGCCTCGGATTCGCATGGTTCCGGCTGCCTGTCAGCTCCGATGAGTTGAATTGGACGTGGCCGACGCTGCAGGCCGTGAGCCAGGGGCGCGTTCCGGAGACTTCGCTCCATGCCGAGGTCCGTAACCCCTCCGGCGGCCTGTACGAAATCTGGCTGGCGAACGCGGGGGAAACGCGCGTGTGGAAAGCAGTGGCCTTCGATGTGACGTGGGAGGGCCATCGCCTCGTTGCGCACGATTTGCTGGGCGGCTTCGAAGGTCAACCGGCTCCTGAAAAGACTTCACTGCGCGCGGTAGGCCCTGCGCCGAGAGGAGCAGAACCCGCCATGGTGGCGTGGCTACGTGTGGAAGGCGGCGGTGCAGCCGGCAATCCAGTCCGCGTGGGGCCGGTTGAAGTGATGGAGTAGACCGGCGCTGCTGGCGGATGTAGACTGAGGTGCAAGCTGCTGTAGAGGAGTTGATCCAACGGGGGAACTTCACTGGTGTGGCGTTCATCCCGAGGACGCGCTATTAGGATGTCCATGTATGATTCGACGTAACCTCTCGGTCTTCGTGCTGCTGACTGTTTGCTTTTCTCCTCACTCCCCCGCGTGCGGGCCCGAGTTTCCCAACGCCTACCTGACCTACGGAGCAGAAACCGAAATCCTCTCAATGCCCGAGGCGTCGTTCTATCACGAGCTTTCGGTGGTGTTGGGACAGGCCCCCGAGATCGACGCGTTCTGGTACCCGGTGGAGGAGGATGACTGGAAGAACACGCTCACGGCGGACACCACGGACCTGCGTGACGCGCTCACTGCCGGCGGCATGGCCGCCCAGGATCTGGAAAGCCTGCTCACTGAGTACTCGGCTATGCGCGAAGAAATGAACAAGCTGTCGCCATTGCCGTTCGCGGCCCCCAACGCGGAAACCGGCGATGAATACGAAGAGACTTACACGGACGTGAGCGCTGCGGATCCTGCGACTGACCCCGCCGCCGAGGAGATGTCGACTCCCGATTTTGATATCGCAGCGCATGAAGCGCTGCTCGCGCGCTTGCCAGCCGAGTTTGCCCTGTATCTCAGAGGGGCCGCCGCGTATAGGCTCATGGACTTTCCCAAGGCGATGGAGCATTGGAAGAGTCTGCTCGCGCTTCCCGAAGCGGAACGCCAGTACCGCTCGGTGTGGGCCGCGTACATGCTGGGCAAGGCCCTGATGATTCAGTCGGACTACTCCGGGGCGATCGCCTCGTTTCAGCAGGTGCGCGATCTGGCCGCGGCCGGCTACCGCGATTCGCTCGGCATGGCCCCGGAAAGCCTCGGCTGGCAGGCAAACGCCGAGTCCACGCTGGGGGACACGGTATCTGCTATTCACCACTACGCCGACATGTTCCTCAATGGTCCGGTGGCCGTGCGCAATGTCGGTTACGTGAGTCTGCGCTGGGAATGCGCGCGCGCGTTGGACAAACCCGAAGAACACGCCAAGCTCGCGGCGGACCCGCTGTGCCGGCGCGTCATGACCGCGTGGGCCGTTGCGAACTCATATAGCAATCCAAGTCCGCAATGGTTGGAGCAGGTGGCCAGCCTCAATCTGCCGGGCCCGGTGGAAAGCGGCGACCGGCTGGCCTGGGCCGCATATGACAATGGCGATATGGAATCCGCGAAGCGCTGGCTCGACCTGGCCGATCCACAGTCGCCATATACGAAATGGGTGCGTTCAAAACTCCTCTTCCGCGAAGGCAAGATCGATGAAGGTCTGGCGCTGCTGCGCGATCTGAGCACGTCGTTCCCCAACGAGGAGCGATGGGCCATCGGCTACTCGCCGGAATCCGCGCCGCGCGACATTGCAAACGCGGAACTCGGGGTGCTGCTGCTGGGAAGGCAGGACTATGTCAACGCGCTGGACTGCCTGATGCGGTCCGGCTTCTGGATGGACGCCGCCTATGTGGCGGAACGCGTACTCACGGTCGAGGAGCTTGAGGCCTACGTAACCGCGCACGCGCAGGATGAGGCGCTCGCCCTGCCGCTCAGTCCCGATCAATACTGGGAAGAAGAGGGCTGGTCGCGCCTCGACTCGCTGAAGGCCTTGCTGGGCCGCCGCTTCGCGCGCGCGGGACAATGGGACAAGGCCATCGAGTACAGCCCGGAGGCGTTGAAACCGGTCGCGCAGGAAGTGAAGGAGCATCTCGCCGCCGCGAACGCGCCCTTGCCTGCGCCGGGGATTACCGAGTCCATTTCGGGCTTCTTCTCCGGACTGTGGGGATCCGGACCGGAGAAGCCCGTGGACCGGCCTCGCGCAGAGGCTTTCTACGCCGCAGCCGAACTCGTGCGGAGCCAGGGACTGGATCTCATGGGCACAGAAGTCGAGCCGGATTGGTTCCTGTTCGGTGGGAGTTTTGAGTTGGAAGGCGCCACATTCTCTCGCGCGAGTGCGTCACCGGACGACGCGCCAGCAGAGCCCGCGCCCATGGAGGATGCAAGTTCAATTAACCCGAACCTCGTCGCCGCCCTCGCGGCCAGCCAAGACGAAAAGGACCGGGTGGCCCGCCACGCGCCCGAACCCAACATCCGTTTCCACTACCGCTACACCGCCGCGGACTTGATGTGGGAGAGCGCCGCCTGGCTGCCCGACAACGACCCGGCCACGGTGCGCGCCCTTTACTGGGGCGGTTCCTACCTCCAGAACCGCGACCCGCAGGCCGCGGACAAGTTTTACAAGGCCCTGGTCCGGCGCAACCTCAACATGCCCTACGCGCAGGAGGCGAACAAGAAACGATGGTTCCCCTCCACGCCGCCGGAGTGAAGGGGATCGAAGAGAGGGAAGGCCAGCCGGCTGTACCGCGCGTCGTCCATCACTTTCAGCGCATGGTCACAGCTCCAGAAGAAGGCATGCCTCAACGCGGCCTCCGGAGTACTGCCCCGCCAGTTTTCAGCCTTCCCATGCGTCTGTCGCTCCTTTGCGTTGAATCGCATTCACGACACGGGCGACACCCCCGTGCCCCCTTCCTGAGTCGCGTTCTTCAATCGGAGTAATCGGTGAAATCGGTGGATAGACCTCTTCGTTCGGTTGCGGCGATGGCGTACTGGGCTTGCAGACCGGCGAAGTGTCATGATGGGTCTGGATTTCGTATCCTTGCTGCGATGTCCGTCTGCGGCTTTGTTAATGCTCGGGAGGTAACCACGCCCATGGCACCGCCAATCTCGCGAAAGGACCTGCTAACAGCAGTGATGGATTCTCCAAAGTCTGTTTCAAGAGTGGAGATTCAGGAGGTCAGCATGAAGCCGCGGATGAAGGCCCCTCTGCATCTTCATCCGTGTCCGACCATGGGCCTGATCACCGAGGGAACCATTTCATTTCAGATCGAAGGCCAGTCCGTTCAACATCTCAATGTGGGGGACGCGTTCTACGAACCCGCGGACGTTCGTGTGGCCAGGTTTGACAACGATAGTGATGCGCCCGCGAAGTTCGTGGTGTTCTACCTGCTGGGCGAGAACGAGCACGACACTGTTCGTGTGTTGCATGAGTGATTCACCCAACGCACCGCCGTCTTAAGAAGATCGCTCTGGGTTCGCTGGCCGCGGTCCTTACCTGGCTGTGTGCCCTCAGCATTGCAGTCTGGCGCTACGGGGCCGTGGACCATGCGGCCCAATCGGACTGCATCGTCGTGTTGGGTGCGGCGGTGCAAGGTCAGGAACCGTCACCGGTGTTTGAGGAACGGATACGGCACGGTGTCAAGCTCTACCAGCGCGGGCTGGCGTCAAAGCTGGTGTTTACCGGCGGAACGGGGGCGGGCCACGTCCATTCCGAGAGCAGCGTCGGCGCTGCCGTGGCGGAACGGCTCGGTGTGCCGAAGGACGCCATACTCACCGAGGAGCAATCTCACACTACCCAACAAAACCTCGCGGAGGCATTGGCAGTGATGCGACGGCATGGACTCCGGTCCGCGATCGTCGTCAGCGATCCGCTGCACATGAAACGGGCCATGATGATGGCAGATGATCTGGGCATGAACGCCGTATCGTCGCCAACGCCAACATCGAGGTACCGTTCACTCAAGACGCAATTCGGTTTCCTGATTCGTGAACTCTATTTCTTTCACCACTACCTGTTCACGGGAGACTGAGTGAGCCGTGAACGCTGACGCCGGACACCTGTAATCCTGCGCACGCACCCGGAAAAGGCTCCGGCCCCTTGAGGGGCCGGAGCGTTCCACACAGGCAACTACTCAGGATCGGCGCAGCTTCCGCCGCCTTTGCTACACTTCACGCAGTCCACGAAGCTGGGCACGCCAAAGAGCGGATACTCGCCGCTCACAAACCCCTGGAAGCACTCCTTGATGCTTGTCACGGCCGGCGCCGGCGCTTGCTTCACCCTGGTCAAGCGTTTCAAATGACTCATTCTAACTCCCTCCACGTTTAGCGCGAGCACCGCCTGCCCATACCAGCATGGCGGCGGCACCCTCGACTGGTGCACGAGTCTCATCCCCGAACGATCTTCACACCGGCCTCGATCACGTCAACCCCAGCCGGGATCGTGGTGATAGAACTCCAGCGGCTATTGAGTCAAAGTCGGCTCAATTCCCCCATTCGACGTGACACATCCCGCTCGAGTTCCCGCGTGGTTCAGTATATGCTCGCACCCCGATCCCGTCAACGATAACGCAAGGATGATGCACCAAATTGACCGGACCGCCGCACTTCATACGTGTTGGCTTCGGCAAGGACAACCCTACGAACAAGCACGCATTGAGTAGGGCGGGATTTGTTCCCGCCCTCTTAAGGCGGCGGGGTTCACCTCCAGGCTATTCAAGAGCCAGTAGGGATGCCGGCGCTCCCAGCACTTCCTGGGTGGATCTTCTATTCGCATTGGGGCAGGCAAGAGGGCGGGAACAAATCCCGCCCTACGACACCCGCTCATCCTGAAACCGTGTCTCTTGTGCTATTGTGTGGCGTGGCGGTTGACCGCGCGGGCGCGGCTTAATTCGTGTGCGTTACGTGAGGCACTGAACGTGCGGGGGGATGCAACGTGGCCTTATCGGAGAAGCTGGGTGCGCTGGACCTCACCATCCTGATCCTTTACCTGGTGGGGATCGTGGCGTTGGGCATTTGGGCTGGACTCAAGCGTCGCGGGCAGACCGCCGGCGCCGGATACTTCCTGGCGGGCCGCAGTCTGCGGTGGCCGGTGATCGGGCTCGCCCTGTTCGCGACGAACATCTCCACGGTCCATCTCGTGAGTCTCGCCCAGGAGGGCTACGTCAACGGCCTCGCATACGGCAACTTCGAGTGGATGGCCGCATTCACGTTAATCATTCTTGCGCTTGTCTTCGCACCCTTCTACGTGCGCACGCAGGTCGCTACCCTCCCTGAATTCCTGGAACGCCGCTACAGCCGCGCCAGTCGCTACTGGCTTACGGTGCTGTCCATCGTCTCCGCCATCTTCATCCACATCGGGTTCACTTTCTACGCAGGCGCGGTTGTACTGGAAGGACTGTTCGGAATCGACAAGATGACGAGCATCGTGCTCGTCGCCGCCGTCACCGGGATCTACACAATCGTCGGCGGCCTGATGGCGGTTGTAATCACCGAATCGGTACAGACAATCATTCTGTTGGCGGGCGCCATTCTGCTGACCGCGATTGCCTGGTTTCGCGCGGGTGGGTGGGAAGGCATCACGGCCGTCGTGGACCCGCACCAGTTGACGATGCTGCGGCCGAAAGGCGATCCATCCGGATTGCCCTGGTACTCGGTGTTGCTCGGATACCCCGTGATTGGTATCTGGTACTGGTGCACGGATCAGACGATCGTG
Organism: Candidatus Hydrogenedentota bacterium; assembly: GCA_020849535.1. Lineage (GTDB taxonomy): Bacteria > Hydrogenedentota > Hydrogenedentia > Hydrogenedentales > SLHB01 > JAHDWY01. The sequence continues at coordinate 29,661 of JADLGB010000019.1, read as the reverse complement.
CAACGCGTGCTCGGCGCCAAGGACGAGACCCACGCCAGCCTGGGCGCGCTGTTCGCGGGCTTCATCAAGATCCTGCCGGTATTCATCTTCGTGTTGCCGGGACTTATCTGCGGGGTCCTCATCAAGCAAGGCGCCCTGCCCGACACGCTCAAAGAATCGGAGCAGGTATACGCGTTCATGATCGGCAACCTGCTCCCCGCGGGCCTACGCGGACTCGTCGCGGCGGCCTTGTTGGCGGCGTTGATGAGTACGGTTTCAGGGGCGCTCAACTCCGCCGCCACGCTATTCTCCCACGATATCTACCGGCGCTTCATTCCAGGGGCGAGTGACCGATCGCTCGTCACGGTCGGGCGCATAGCCACCTTTGTGGGATTGGTACTCGCCGTGGCGTGGTCGCCCTTCCTCGGGCGGTACCCGTCCGTGTTCCAGGGTATCAACGCGGCCATCTGCTATATCGCGCCGCCCATCACCGTCGTATTTGTATTTGGCGTGTTCTGGCGCGGCGCTTCCTCGACAGGTTCGATTGTGACGCTGGTGGCGGGGTCCGCGCTTGGTTTTGCGGTGTTTCTGCTCGATTGGTTCAAGGAAAGTACCGGTTGGAATGTGCCCTTCATGATGGCTGGCTTCTACCTGGCCTGCGCGTGCGCGGTCATCATGGCGTGCACTTCGCTTGTTGTTCCCGACGCGCCTTCGGTGGAGCGCGCGGCCTTGACCTGGGCGAGTCCGCTGGCGCCCTTCCGCCGCGAACCCGGCCAGTCTCTAGGCAAGCCAATGATCGCGGCCGCGCTGTTATGCGCGGTCATGGTCCTTTTGTACGTGGAATTCGGTCGATAACCCGGGCCCATCCAAGAGAACAAAGGAGTTCGGAAGATGCGCAAGTTCTTCATCGCGATTGCCTGCCTGATGCTCCCGGCAATGTTGATGTACGTGCACGCGCGTGCCGAGGCGGCGCAGAAGGTGCAGCGCTTCGGCAGCGTAATCGGTCTGAAGGCGGAGAAGCTCGACTACTATAAAGAGCTGCATGCGAACGCGTGGCCGGAAGTGTTGAAGATGATCAAGGACTGCAATATCCGCAACTACTCGATCTATCTCCACAAACTGGATGACGGCAACTACTATCTCTTCAGCTATTTTGAATACACCGGGGATGACTTTAAGGCGGACATGGCGAAGATGGCAGCCGATCCCATGACCCAGAAGTGGTGGAAGGAAACCGATCCCTGCCAGTTCCCGGTCAAGAATCGCGCCGAAGGTGAAAAATGGGCCGCGATGGAAGAGGTCTTCCACTCGGACTGACCCGCGACAGCATCTGCTACTGCCCCTTCGGCGCCGCCCATTGCACGCCCCAGCGATTCGTCACCTCGGCGGGCTTGTGGCGTTTGCGCAACGCATCGAATGCATCCGCGGTACTGATGACCTCGGCAGGACGCGCGCTGCTGCGCACAAGAAAGTCCGCCTCCGGCGGATAACACGCCGCCGGCACCCCCGCTTCAACAGAGGGCAACTCTTCCTTCTCCAGCCGCGTGATGGGGGCATTGGTCGGGAGCGATGCGCTCTGGTAACGCAGGTCCATGCTCCAACGAACCACATCCGTCGTGTTCTGAAAGCTGCCGTGGATAGTCCGGTTGGTCATGAGTAGCACCCCGCCCTTGGGAACGGGACATGCAACGGCCTCGCCTTCAGGCAAGTCCTCTTTGGCAATCTCGAGGTACTTGCCACTCTCGTGCAGCCGATGCCGCACCACCGGATTCCGATGCGAACCTGGAATCACCCACAGGCAGCCATTGGCTTCGCATGCGTCAACCAGGGGCACCCACGCAGTGATCACGAGCGCGGAATCGCAATAGGGTTCGAAGTAGCCGGAGTCCTGATGCCAAGGCACGGCGCCGTACCCGTAGTTCGGGATCTTCGGACGTAGCCGGTAGACGCTGCTCGCGATAATCTCCGGTCCGCAGAGTACTTCGGCAATATCCACCAGGCGCGGATGGCTGATGAGATGAAAAATGCCGGGACCGCTCAGAACGCCGTTCCAGATCGAAATGGCCAGCTCGTCGGTCTCTGTGCTGATATGAGCGAGCTGGCGCTCAAATCCGCATTCCGTGAAGGCACGGCTCAACGTGCCGGTTGCGACCAGTGCCTCGGCGCGGCGATTGACCTCCCGATCGATTTCATCGATGACGGGCTGCAGATCGCGATCGTCAAAGACGCTCTCCACGGCGAGGTACCCGTCGTCATGAAAGCTCTTGACCTGCTCTCCGCTGAGCGGGCTCTCCCTTCGGTTCAAGGTGTCTCTCCCTGCCGGTAAACGGCGCGTTTGCAGAAGGAGGCGCGCGCCTCCACAGAACCCATTCCTTGCAGCATGGAAGAGGCTTTCGCCTCCATCGTGTTTCACTATACGACGCACCGAGCCGTCTTGCCAAGTCCTGCTTTCCGCCCTGTGCATACCGGAAGGCGCCCGTGCCGGCCATGGATTACCGAATACGAAGTCCTTACAATACCGTGCAAGCGGTCAGCGCGTTGTGGGCATCGCACGGCCATCCACGCTCGAGGGAGGGGAACAACATGAAACCGGGTATTTGGGTAAGGACTGTGGCTTTGGTTCTGATGGGCATGGCGTTTGCCTTCCCTTCAGCCGCGGATGTGGATCTGACGAAGGCGGTCATCTTTCCGTCCCCCTCCGAGGGAGTTGTGCTTAAGGCGGCCGAGATGCTCAGCGAGGAATTGGCCGAGCGTTCCGGCGTTTCGCTGCCGATCGTCACCGCCATGCCGGAAAGCGGCTTGGCGATCTGCATTGGCACGGTGGACACGGTCCCCGGCGTGAATGTGCCGGACAAGCCGGAGGCCTATGCCATCGCGGTAGACGGGAACAAAGTGCACCTGGTTGGGCACGACGCGCGGGGAGCGATGTTCGCCGCGGGCCGATTGATCCGCCTTGCCGATACGAGTCAGGGCACGATCACGTTGGACCTGAAAAGGCCGATTGCGACGTCCCCCGATGTGCCGTACCGCGCACACCAGCTTGCCTACCGCAACACGGCCAATACGTACGACGCGTGGACCGTGGACACCTACGAGCAGTACATTCGCGACCTCATCTTATTTGGCTGCAACGGTGTGGAGCTGATCCCGAGTCTCGATCCCACCGCGAAGGACGGTCCCGTGATGACGGAGTCCATGCACGCCATGACGGTGAAGCTCTCGGGGCTGATCGGCTCCTACGGCATCGATGTGTGGCTGTGGTCGGCCGTGATGGCCGAAGAGGGCGAAGACATAACCACGCCAGAAGGGGCCAAGATTGCCCTCGAAAAACGCAGGGCCATGATCAAAGACTTTCCGGTTATCGACCATTTCTTCGTGCCGGGAGGGGACGACGGCGATGCGCCTGCCGAGTCCCTGGTGCCGTTCCTCAAGGAACTCGCCTCGGCGCTCAGGGAAACGCACCCTGACGCGGGGGTGTGGATTTCCAACCAGACGTTCACGATCGAGGAGAATGACTACTTCTTCGACTACCTCAAGAACGAGGATCCCAAGTGGCTCACAGGGGTCATTTACGGGCCTTGGACCAAGATGGGCTGGGAAGAAATGCGGGACCGCACGCCCAAGCGATTCCCCATCCGGCGCTACCCGGACATCAACCACACGGTTCGGTGCCAGTATCCTGTGCGCGATTGGGATCCCGTGTTCGCGCACACGGTGGGGCGCGAACCTATGATGCCCATGCCGAACGCGCACCGGCACATCTACTTACGCTACAAGGATTTTTCAAACGGTTTCGGCACCTATTCGGATGGCATTCATGACGATCTTAACAAGATCGTTTGGACAGCCTACGGCTGGGATCCGAACACCGACCTGGACCAGCTCATGGAGGAGTACGGCAAGGCATGGTGGGGCGAAGCACAGGCCAAGGATGTCGCCAAGGGGATGTTCATGTTCGAGGAGAACTGGAAAGGCCCCATCCTCGAGAACAAGACGATTCCGAAGACGCTGGAGCTGTGGGAAAGCATCGCGAAGGGCTGCAAGGATTTCGACACCAACTGGCGCGCACAGATGTACCTGTTCCGCGCGCGATACGACGCGTACGTCCAGGAGAAGGCACGCGCGGAGGCCCAGTTCGAGGAGGAGGCCCTCGCCGCGCTCGCCAAAGCGCCTTCCGCAGGTGTGGAGAAAGCCATCGACGACGCCCGCGCCGCTCTCGCCAAGGCGGATGCGCCGATTGCTCCAGTCTTGCGTGAAGGCATTGAAAAGCTCGGCCCGGTACTGCTGAAAAGCATCGGGTATCAGTTGAGTGTGAACGAACCCTATAAAGCGCGGAATCCGGAGCGCGGCGCCATGCTGGACTGGCTGGACCAGCCCGTGAACGATCGGCCCTGGTTGGAGCAGCAGTTCCAGGCGATTCTCGCCATGGACAACAAGGAAGCTCAGTTGGCCGCAGTGGATGAAATCGTCAACTGGACCAACCCCGGGCCCGGCGGTTTTTACGACAATCTGGGCGCCGTGGGTCAGTACCAGCATGTCGTCTACCAGCAGACATGGGAGTATGACCCGTCCGCGTGCCACACGCCGCGCCCAGAGTTCCCTTACTACAAGGCCGACAAGGCCACCATCGAAGCCCAACAGGCCCCAACCGATGTGGCTAATGCCACCTTCAAGGAGGAGAGGGCAGGAAGCGCTGCGGCGCCCCCGGCTCGTCAGGAGCTGCGCATGTCGTGGCAATCTCAAATCACGGCCCAGTTCGGAACCCCGCTCAAGATGCGCTACGAAGGTCTAGACCCGAATGCAACCTACAAGCTGAGAGTCACTTACGCCGGGCGGTACAATCCGACCATGACACTCACTGTGAACGACACCTTCGGCATTCACGGGCCCGTGAAGCAGCCGAATCCAATTCGCCCATTGGAGTACTACATCCCGCGCGAGGCCACGAAAGGCGGTGTGCTCGACCTGGAATGGAACCTCGTCGACGGCCGGGGCTGCACAGTCGCCGAGGTGTGGCTGATCAAGAGCCAACCCTAGAGCGCGCGCAAAGTTTTGTCGAAGACCGGGCCCCCGTGGCACTGCCGCGGGGGCCTTTTCGCATACATTGGCGGTTTTGCCCCGGGAAGGAGTATCATTAAGCTTGCAGGGGCTTACTTGCCCACCCCGTCAGAAGGATGCATATCCCGGGTAAGGGTAAGGTCGCAACGCCCCCGAGACAGGAACAGCAGAGTCTATGCCGATAGTGTCCAGCCTGCGCGAACTGGACCCCGCGCCGCGCAGGTTTCTGTACTTCATCAGTTTCAACGTCGTGTCCTGGCAATGCATCGTGGGCAGCGCGCTGGTGCTCTTTGCGCGCTCGATTGACATGCCGGCGTCGTGGGTGGGATTCCTGCTGTCCTTCCTGCCCCTATCCATGCTGCTTGTCGTGACCACGGTGCCGCTCGTGACACACCTGGGTCCGAGACGCCTCATGCTGACCGCATGGGGGTCCCGTTCGCTCGTGATCTGCGCAGTCTTCATCATGCCATTTGCCATGGAGCATTGGGGCCCGAAGAGTGCGCAGCTCGTCCTGATGGGGGCAACATTGGGATTCTGTTTCCTGCGCGCTATCGGCGGAGGCGGCTGGTTCCCGTGGCTGCACGAAGTCGTGCCCGACCACCAGCGGGGCGCGTATTTCAGCACCGAGGCCGCGCTGACCCAGTTGCTCAGTGTGGTCGTCGCCGTAATGCAGGCCGCGATCTTGCAAGGGTCTCCCAGCATCAACCGCTTTCTGCTCGTTTACTCGGTCGGCATCGCGGCAGGGTTCATCAGTCTCTACTGGATGGCGAAGGTTCCCGGTGGCCGGGGTGTCAAAGGCAAGATCTCGGTGCAGTCCAGCTACGCGGCCTACGGTGTCGCACTGGCCGACAAAGGCTTCTTGCGCTTTGTCGTGGTAGCGTCACTCTGTTTTGGGACGCTCACATGGCTCGGCGCGTCGCTGGTCCTTTACATGCGCGATATACTGGGATACGCGGCCTTCAGCATCATGCTGATAATGGCCGCGGGCAGTGCCGGCATCCTCGTGACAATCCGGCAGTGGGGCCGGTATGCGGATCACGCGGGAAGCGGCTCCGCGATGCTGTTGAGCCTGTGCGGACACAGTGCGGCCGCGCTTGTCTGTCTTGTCCTCACACCAGACGGATGGTGGACGGCGTATCTACTCACGCCTGCGGTGGTGCTGGCGAGTGTGTTTAGCGCCGCGTTCAACATGGCAGCTCACCGCGCCATGCTGAATTACGTAAAGTCGCCCGGCCGCATCGCCTACACCAATCTGTGGACGGTTGGTACTTCCCTGGCGCTCGGAATTACCCCGATACTGGCTGGAATCTGCATCGACGTCTGGCACCTCTGGGGCTTCCGCTTGTGCTTCATGGCGGCTGTCGTCGGCGGGCTCTGCTGCGCGGTGGCCAGCCGCATCACTGTCCAAGACGGGGAGAAGTTGGACACGTCTCTCGCCGCACTGGTAAATCCTGCCCTGCCGGTTCGCATGGTAGGCCGAATCCTGTGGATCACACTTGGGCTTCACGAAAGCCGGACATCTGGTGTACAATCCTCCAACGTTCCGCCGGAGCCTCAGGGAATCGACTAAGCCCTAGCGTCCACGAAACAGATCGCAACGCCATATCTCATTGCGATGCAGCGCGTTGTGAATAGGCAATTTGAAGACCACATTTGTGATTGAATGTGGTATAGTGATGAATGCAGTAGCCGCCCTGGAATCAGTCGCAAGCATCGTAAGGGGAGGTTGTTCTTGTCCGCGGAGTTTGGCAGTTCCAGAATACCCATCGACCTGAGTACCGCCTATGTCCCCAAAGGTGCGGTGTTCGTCATACCGGGACGGTGCAAGGGCTGCGGATACTGCATCGAGTTCTGTCCTCAGCACGTCCTCGCCGCGTCCGAGGATATCAATCCCAAAGGATACCACTATCCCATCGTCGGCGAAGGCAAGGCTGACGCCTGCATTCACTGCGGGTTCTGCGACGTGGTGTGTCCCGAGTTCGCCATATACACGGAAGAAATCGCACCGGTTATTCCATAGTTTCGCAACGGAATCGAGGAGGTTCGTATGGGGGCTGACGCCAAGGTGGCTGGCTCCACTCGCCTGATGGTGGGCGAACACTTCATGCTGGGGGACCATGCGTGCGCCGAAGGCGCGCTGGCGGCGGGCCTCGACTTCTTCGCGGGATACCCCATCACGCCATCCACCGAAATCTGCGAGCGGCTCGCACACCGGCTTCCTCAAGTGGGCGGGCGTTTTGTCCAGATGGAAGATGAATTGGGCAGTATCGCCGCGATTCTGGGCGCATCCGCGGCCGGGGCGCGAAGTCTTACCGCAACGTCCGGCCCCGGATTCAGCCTCATGATGGAAAACATCGGCCTCGCCGTCATGATGGAAATCCCGTGCGTGATCGTGGATGTCATGCGTGGTTCACCCTCGACGGGCCTTCCAACGCTCGTCGGGCAAGGCGACGTATTCCAGGCGCGTTGGGGTTCGCACGGCGACTACAGCATCGTGGCCTTTTCACCGTCGTCTCCGCAGGAGTGTTTCGACCTGACCATTCGCGCATTCAATGTCGCGGACCAATTGCGCATTCCCGTCTTTCTGCTTATGGATGAAACGATCGGGCACATGACAGAACGCGTCGTGATTCCGCCCGCGGCCCAGATACCAAGGACTCCCCGCAAGCGGCCGACACACGCGCCCGGCGAGAAGTTGTTCCTGCCATTCAAAGCCGACAGCGATCTGATTCCGCCCATGGCGCACGCGGGCGAAGGATACAACGTTCATTTCACGGGGCTCACCCACGACGAGAGGGGCTACCCGGCCCTGAACGCCCAGGCTCACGAGGAACTCGTGATGCGCCTCTCGCAAAAAGTCTCCGCGCACGCCAGCGAGGTCACCTTGGTGGAAGAGGTGAATCTCGAGGATGCCGAGGTGGTGGTGGTGGCGTTCGGGTGCACGGCGCGCTCCGCGCGCAGAGCGGTGAACCTCGCGCGCCAGCGCGGCATCAAAGCGGGATTGTTGCGCGTCATCACGCTGTGGCCCTTCCCCGAGGAGCAGGTGCGTCGGCTTGCCGGTTCGGGCCGCGTGAAGCGCTTCATCGTTCCGGAAATAAACCTTGGCCAAGTATGCCGGGAAGTCGAGCGGCTCACCTCGTTGCCGGTGGACCGCATTAACCGGGCGGGCGGCGCCATGATTTCGCCGCAGTCGATTGTGGAGGTCATCGCCGCATGACAACGGCCGCGTCTGCCTCAAACCCCACCCGAATCGTTGAGACGCATCCCATCGACAAGGTGCTGCGGGCCGACCGCTTTCCGCATATCCTGTGTCCGGCCTGCGGTATCGGCTCCATCATTCATTGTTACGTTCAAGCGATCATCGAGTCGGGCATTCCGTTGAACCAGCACGTATGCGTCTCCGGTATCGGGTGCAGCGGGCGTGCGGCGGGCTACATCAATGTCGATAGCTACCACACGACCCATGGGCGCGCCGTGCCGTTTGCTTTGGGCATTGCGGTGTACCGGCCCGATTTGCATGTCACCGTCATCAGCGGGGACGGCGATTTGACGTCCATCGGGGGTAATCACCTGATCCACGCGGCCCGCCGCAACGTGAATCTCACGGTCATCTGCATCAACAACTTCAACTACGGAATGACAGGGGGACAGGCCGGCCCGACCACGCCCCTGAGCGCGAAATCATCCACCACGCCGTTCGGCAGTTGGGAACGCCCCTTCAATCTACCCCATCTCGCGCACGCCGTCGGGGCCTCCTTCGTGGCGCGATGGACTGTGCTGCACATCCGGCAACTGAAAGAGGCGGTGCTCCGCGGGATTCACAAGGAAGGCTTCGCCTTTATCGAGGTCTTGTCGCCATGTCCGACGGGGTTTGGCCGCCCCAACGACATCGGCGACGGGCTCGAGGAAATGCGCCGTTATCGCAGGCGCTGCCATGTGGACGACAACGCCTACCTGCCCGAAATAGACATTGACCTTACAAACGATGAAAGCCCCATTGTTGTGGGCAATTTCGTGGACGTGGACCGGCCGCCGTTTCATCCCGCGCTCGGTGAACCCGCTTCAACCACCGCAAAGCCAGACCCAGACCGCGCGGATGCGCGGACGCAGTCCAGGGAGTCGATTTCCAATGGCCGCTAGTGTGCCGATGACAAATGGAGTCACGCAGGTTCGCATCGCCGGTTTTGGCGGACAAGGGGTCATCCTCACCGGGATGCTGCTCGGCAAGGCCGCCAGCCTCTATGACGGCAAGGAAGCCGTATTCACGCAGTCCTACGGCCCTGAGGCTCGGGGCGGCGCATCGAGCGCGGATGTCGTCATTTCATCCGACCCAGTGGACTACCCCCTGGTGACGAATCCGGACATCCTGGTGGCGCTGTTCCAAGAGGCCTACGTCCGATTCCGTCCGCTTCTGAGGGAGGGAGGCATGCTCATCGTGGATGATGAACTCGTGCACCCGGATGCGGGCGAGACGGGGATGCATGCGATCCCTGCTACCCGGATGGCCGAGGCGCTGGGCCGCCGCATTGTCGCCAATGTGGTGGTGTTCGGGTATCTGGTTGGAAAAACTGGCGTGATCAGCCGCGACGCCGCGATCAAGGCCATTGAGTCCACCGTGAAGCCCAAAACGTATCAACTCAACCTCGATGCATTTTCCGCCGGTTATGAACGGGCAAGAGGAGACCGGGTCTCGTGAGTGACGCCGTTCTGGTCATCGGGGGTGGCATCGCCGGATTGCGATCCGCGCTGGATCTTGCCCATGCCGGGGCACGGGTCATCGTTCTTGAGTCTCGCGCAACCATTGGGGGAAAACTGGTCTCTCTTTTGGAAGAAGGCGGCGGCGGGCTCGACCTGCCTGAGGCCTCGTGGTTGCCCACTCTGGCGGCCGTGGCGAAGGTTCCGGATATCGAAGTCCTGACGCTGTCGGAACTCGTGGATCTGAAAGGCGAACCGGGAGACTTCACCGCGACGATTCGCTCGCGGGCGCGTTTCGTGACGGATGTCTGCGATCGCTGCAATGTGTGTCGGCAGGTGTGCCCCGTGGTCAAGCCCAATGAATACGATGCCGGGTTTACATTTCGCAAGGCGATCTTCAGCCCCTTGCGCGACCCGGTGCCTTCTTCGTATGTGATCGACATCGAGAGTTGCCTGAACGACCCGCCCAACTACGTACCATGCCAACGCTGCGTGCAGAGCTGTCATGTCCATGCCATTCGCTTTGACATGCCGGTGGAGCGCACGTTCACGCGCGACGTGGGCAGCGTCATCGTGGCGACAGGCTTCGACACGACCGACCTGCGCGGTCTCGATCGCTACGGCTACGGCACGCATCCGGACGTTATCTCCTCGATCGAGTTGGAGAGGCTTTTCGCACCCTCCGGCGCGACGGGGGGAAATGCCGAGCGGCCTTCCACAGAGAGCGATCCCGAACGCGTGGCCATCATCATCACCGACAGCAGCGAATTCACGTGGACCTACTCAGGCCGCCACGCGATGCGCCTGCTCGACCAGGCGATTGAAAACGTGACCGTGGTGTATGAAGCCGCTCCCCGAGGCGGACACGACCCCGGCTCTTTCCTGGCCGGACCGCAAGCTCCCAAAGTGCGCATGGTTCGCGGGCAAGTGATGCGAACCGAAGTCGCGGAGGGCTCATCCCTGCGCCTGCACTACCGCGACCTGGAGCAGGACACTGAAGCGGAGGCCGAGTTCGATTTGATCGTGGTCGCCGCCGGCGTGCGGCCCCCTGCGGGCCTGGGTTCGCTGACAACGATCCTTGGTGTTCGCCAGAGCAGCGATGGCTTCATCCGCACTATCGAAAGCGACGGCGTCCGTGTGGCCACGAGCAGGCCAGGAGTTTACGCGTGCGGCTGCGTGAATGGCCCCAAGAACATCCGCGAATCGCTCCTGGAATCCGCCGCGGCCGTGGAGAAGGCGCTCCCACACCTCGGGAAACGATTCCAACTGCGGCGCGTGGCAGACAGGGACGGATCCCGGCCTGGTTCTCCCGACTTGCGCAATCGCATGGAGCACGTCGTCGCGAGTTTGCTGTCCATAGGGGAAAAACGCCTGTCCAAACAACTGGACCGATAGGCATCGAGGCAAGCGCACCTGCTTCAGTGCCGGTCGAGCAGGTCCAGCATGGCCCGGACTTCCGCCTCCATACGGTCGAGGATCTCGAGAGCTTCGCGGCGGGTCTTCGGGCGCCCCTCGCCCCGCAGTTCCTGCATGAGACGGATACGCGCCCCCTCCGTAGACATCTTTTCGTGCCAGAGCAATTGTTTGATGCGCCGCACGATTTCGACGTCCTTCCGCAGGTAATAGCGCCGCCCGGCGCGGTCCCGCTTGGGCTTCAGGGGTGAGAACTTCGATTCCCACTGGCGCAGCACATAGTTGGGCACCTCGGTCATCTCGCTGACTTCGCGAATGCTGAGCCGTTTCTCAGGAGCTTCGGGAGTTGTGGGTTCCTTGAGGGACATCGCGCCTCACTCCGCCAGCCAATTCCGAGGTTTCAGATAATACTCCGTCAACTCCGCTTCCGGACTTCCCGGTTCAGGCGTCCAATTATACCGCCACGACGCCACGGCGGGCATGGACATGAGGATGGACTCGATGCGGCCGCCGGATTGCAGGCCGAATAGTGTGCCGCGATCGTAGACGAGATTGAACTCAACGTAGCGGGAACGCCGGTAGCATTGGAATTCCCGCTGAGCGGGGGTGAAGGGGCGGTCGCGATGCGCGCGGATGAATGGGCGGTACAAGTCCGGAAAGGCCGTGCCCAGCGCCATCACGAAGGCAGTGTGCTTTTCCAGGTCCGCGCAGAGATGGTCGAAAAAGAGCCCTCCCACACCGCGCGTCTCGTTGCGGTGTCTGATGAAGAAGTAATCGTCGCAGGCCTTCTTGTGCGTCACGTAGTCTTCCTCATACTCGTCGCACAAGGCCCTCAGCGCACGATGGAACTGGACAATCTCGCCGTGCACGGGGTAATACGGCGTGAGGTCCACGCCGCCCCCGAACCACCATCGTTCACCTGCTTCAAAATAGCGGATGTTCATGTGGATGGTGGGAATGAACGGATTGTGGGGATGTATCACGAGGCTGACGCCGGTCGCGGTGTACGGCGTGCCTTCGGATACCTGAAACTGGGTCGCCGCGGACGGGGGCAAACTGGATCCTTGAATCGCGGAGTAATTGACCCCTGCCTTCTCCAGCAGCACGGAATTCTCCCAAATCCTCGTGATGCCGCCTCCCGTGCCGTTCGCGTAATCCCAGCGGTCCTCGAGGCAGGGGGAGCCGTCTTCAACGGACAGAAAGGCGCTAATGCGGTCCTGAATCTCTTGGAACCACATCTGGATATAGTCTGTGTCTGGCATTATGCTTTGCTGGCTCCATGAAGGTTCCGCGCGGCGGACGCGAACGCGTCCAGCATACGGCGTTCATCCGACTGCCAGTTGTAGCGAGTCTCCACGCTGCGGCGGCCGTTCGCACCGAGGCGGGCCGCCTCTTCCGGGTCTTGGAGAAGGCGGAGTACGGCATCCGCAATGGCTTGCGGGTCGGCCACATCGACAAGAAGTCCACACTCGGACTCGCGCACGATATGAGCCACTTCCACCGCAAACGCCGGGGCGATCAGTGGTATGCCCTCGCGCATGTAATCAAACATCTTGTGCGGCATCGCGAGCGTGTGGTTCATCGGGCCCGGCTGAAACAGGATCAGGCCCACCTTGGACACCGCAATATAAGGCGGCACTTCATCGAATGGGATCTCGTCGATCATGTCGATGTGCGCTTCCAACCCAGCATCGGACACCGCCTTTCGGAATGCGGCTTCGTCGCCGTAGATGTACTTGCCCAGCAGGACGCACTTGATGTCCGGACACTTGCGCGCAAGTATCCTCATTGCGTCCAGCAGCTGATACGAGCCGCGAACATCACCGAAGAGGCCCTGGTGAATGATCGTGGGGCGGTGGCCGTATCGCTGTTGAAGAAACTCCGGGATCGCCGCGCACGGCGGTTGCAGATGATTGGTGTTCAGCACGACCGTTCGCGGCACGCGCAGGCCCTTGTACGGTTCCTCAAGGCAGTTTTTCGTGAGGATGACATAGTCAGTGAAACGCGCCATCGCACGCATGGCCTTGACCGTGGCCCACTGCACAGCGGGCCGGAACGGCCTGGGAAACTTGTCTGCGAACTTCGAAGGCACGTGCTCGTGTTGATCGAAAACAACCTTGCGCCGCGTGAGCAGTTTGATGATCAGGCCCGAGACCCAGGTCTCCGGCTCGACACACAGGTACGCGTCGGCCTTGGCGCGCAGTCCGCGCGGGATGATGGCGAAAGACGCCATGAAGCGCTGGAACATGCCCTTCGCAACGGGAGTCGTTTCGATCCGAACGCCGTCGATAGCCTTGGGCAACGGGGTCTCCGATGGCACTATGGACAACACGTCGTGACCTGCGGCTGCCAAGCTCTTCGCCTCCTTGTGAAAGACGCGCTTGTCGTTGGGTGTATGCAGGACCTGGAGGATGCAGATCTTCACGGCATGTCCGTGCTTGGGCTTGAGAATAGGCTGCTCTGGCGAATGGCCTCCTGCGCGATCTGTGTTGCACGGAGACCGTGTGCGGCGGTTACGCTCAATTCAGCCTCGCCTCGGATGGCGCGGATCCAGTTCTCGAGAATCTCGTATTGCCCCTTGTGTTCCCCGGTCTGTTTGATGTTCTTCGCGGACAGGCCGGCGAAACGAATCCCGCGAAAGTCGTCGATGACGACGGCCTTGCCCGAGCCGAATACTTCGATGTGCTCTTTGTCGATACCGGGATGACCGAGGGTCGAGTAGATCACCGTCGCGAGCGAGCCGTCCGGAAAGCGTATGAGCGCCGTGAGATTGTTGGAGCCCGGCGCTGTTTCATCCGGCGCGCCGGCGCGCTCAGCGAGCACGGCGCAGGGGTCCTGACCCGCCAGCCAGCAGCAAAGATCGAAGAAGTGCACCGCCTCGCCTATGATACGGCCCCCGCCTTCCACCGGGTCGTTGGTCCAATGCCCCGGCGGAAGCACTCCCGCGTTGCAGCGATAAACGATGATTTTCGGACCGGGCATGTGCACAAGCTGGGCCTTGGCCAGTTGCGCGAATTTGGAGAAGCGCCGGTTGAACCCGACCGTGAGGAGAATGCCCGCACTTTCCGCCGCGTCGCAGACCGCCTCACAGTCCGGAACGGTCATCGCCATGGGCTTCTCGACAAAGACGTGCTTACCCGCCTTTGCGGCGGCGATGGCGAGCGGAGCATGCAGATTGTGGCGTGTGGCGATAATAACGGCCTTCACCGCATCATCCGCCAGCACCTGATTCACATCCGTGGTGCAATACGCCGCGCCGTACTTCTCCGCCGCCTGCTTGGCCTTGGCCCCGGTGCGATTGACCACCGCGACCAGCCGCGCTCCACTCATCTTCGCGACGTTGGGCAAGTGAAATGCGCTTGCGAAGCCGCCCGCGCCGATGACGGCCACGCCCACATCGCCCGAGCGCGCTGTGCGCGCCTTCAATTCGAATCTGCGATTGATGAGACGTTTTGCATCTTCTTCGGGTTCGCCATACGTGAGCACCGCTGCCACCGTGTTCGATTCCTTGTCCAGAATCGCGGCATAGGCGTCTTGTGCGTTTGCCACTTCGCGGCGCAGCGAGATCAAAGGCTTCACTTTGACCTTGCCTTCAGCAATCATGCGGAGGAACTCGGACATGTTCCGGCCTTCAGTCCAGCGCACGTAGCCGATCGGATAGTCCAGTCCCTTTTCTTCGTAGGCCGGGTTGTACCGGCCGGGTCCATACGAGCACGAGAGCCGGAAATCGAGTTCCTTCAGGTACAGCGGGCTTCGGGCAAGGTTCATACCCACCGCGCCGGTGACGACCACGCGACCCTTCTGCCGGCAGAGTTCGAGGGCCGAGTTAGCCGCCTCGCTGTCCTTGGTAGCTGCACAGATGAGCACGCCGTCCGCGCCGTGGCCGGCCGTCCACTCCTGCACATGTGCCGCCAGGTCTTCGGGCGGCGTCACCACGCTCGCTCCCAGTGTCGTGGCGAGTTCACGCTTTGCTGCGACGGGGTCCGAGCAGATGACACGGCAGCCTGCCGCGCGCAGGATCTGCGCAGACAGTTGGCCAAGCAAGCCCATCCCCATCACGACAAACGTCTCACCGAAGGTCGGGGCGAGCTGACGGCATCCCTGCATGGCGATGGCGCCGAGCGTCACAAAGGCGGCGTCTTCCGTATCAACGCCGTCGGGGATGGGAGTGAGGAGTTGCTGCGGAACGAGGTTGTATTCAGCGTGGCAGGCATAGCCCGCACCCGAACACGCCACCTTGTCTCCGGCACGAAAGCCTTCCAAGCCTTCGCCGCATTCAACGACGACACCCGCCGTGCTATACCCGGGAATCTGGAACTCGAACAGCTTGCCCCGCACAAACTCGACGGTACCCCGCACGCCGATGCTGGCGACCTTGCGCTTGAGCTTTTCCACGTTCAGGGGGTTGCGGGCATTCTTCATGACGAACGCGGCCGTGCCCCCTTCCGACACAAACGATGATTCCGTCCCGGAACTGATGACCGAATGGCTGACGCGAACGAGGGCGTGCCCCGGCGCGACACTCGGCGGCGGCACGTCTTCGACATGCACCTTGCCCCCCCGAACCAAGACTTGCTTCATACTGATCTGATCCCCTCCGGTGAACGGCCCGCCAAAACCTTCGCAGTGCAGCCGTTTGCGCTAGTGTACAAGTCGCGCGGGAGAACAGACAACCCGGCGGATGCCGAAGCGCAGCGATTGGCGAAGAACATCCCCCTCGGCACTTCGTGCCTGCCCCCTTCGAAGGGGGACCGTACACGCGTGCGCTTCGCGGCGCGAAAATTTGAATTATTGCAACACTAGTTTTGCACAGGTCCCCCTTTGAAGATAGTGTAGGGGGATGTTCTTTTCTTTGACCGCCCGCTACGTTTCCCAGTCCGTGAAGCGGCGGCGGGTGAGCAGGTAGAGGAAAAATGGCGCGCCGATTAACGAAGTGATAATGCCGATCGGGGTCTCGCCTGTCATGAGTTTTCGCGCGAGGATGTCGCACAGGCACAGGAACGCGCCCCCGGCCACCAGGCTCGCGGGCATGAGGATGCGGTGACGCGACCCAGTGACGGTGCGGACCGCGTGCGGAACGATGAGGCCCACAAACCCGATCGGCCCGACCTTGGAAACGATTATCCCCGTCATGAATGAACACACGAGAAAGGTGGTGAGTTGGAGGCGGTTGACGTTGACGCCGCGGCCCGCGGCCATCTCTTCGCCAAACCCAAGTTGATCGAATTTGGCGGCCTGGGCGAGCAGGATGATGGCGCAGGGAGTCACGCCAAGAAACAACGTTACCACCGGTTCGTATCCAATGACATCGACACCGCCCATCAGCCAGCGGTCCATGTTGATGAGTTGTTCGGGCTTGGCGAGATAGCGCAGGAAGAGAATGCCCGAACTCGCGAGGAGTCCCAGCGTCACGCCCGCCAGCAGCAGCACCGACGGGGCCATGCGGGTCTTGCGCGAGGCCATGGCGTAGATGAGCAGCACGTCGAAGGCCGCAAACGCGAACGCCAGCGCCTGGACGTGCGAAAAGCCGAGAAACTGAAACGTGAGCCAGCCGCCGGTACCACCGTAGATCGTGGCGGCGTACGCGCCAAACGCGCCGAAGCTGTCGATGCCGAGCGTATACGGCGTGGCCAGAGGGTTGCGGAGTAACGCCTGAAAAGAGCAACCGGCCAATGTCAGTCCGCAACCCACGATGAGTGCCACCAGCGTCCGCGGGAGACGCTGGTTGATGAGAATGCTGAGGGCCGGTGTCTTGCTCAACGGCTCTCCGCTGCGCCATTCCGCATAGATACGGCCCAGGCTGAGGTTCTCCGTGCCAATCAGCAGACTCGCCGCGACGAGCGCCACGCAGAGCGCGATGAGTCCAGCCACGGCGGCCGCGCGTGTTGCTTTGGTCATGGCGTGACCTCCGCGGGTTCTTCGGCGGTGATGAGGGGCGCCCCGGTGAGCGGATGTCTGCACACGCGGATGGGGGCGTCGTAGGCTTCCGACAACAACGCCTCCGTCAGCACGTTTTCCGGTTTGCCCGCGGCGACAAGGCCGGTGCTTCGGTGCGAAAGCAGGAAAAGCTGGTTGCAGAAACGCGCGGCAAGATTGAGGTCATGTGTCACTACGCCGATCCCATAGCCTTCGCCCGCGAGCCGTTTGAGCAGCGCGAAAATCTCGATCTGATGATGGATGTCGAGGGCGGAGGTCGGCTCGTCGAGCAGCAGGAGATCCGGCTCTTGCGCAAGCACGCTGGCAAGCAGCACCCGCTGCCGTTCACCGCCGGACAAGGCCATGAAATCGCGGTCGCGCAAGTCCAATGTTTCCGTGTCGCGCAGGCAGCGCTCCGCGACCGCGCGATCGTGTGGTTGCGTCGCGCCCAGCGCACCCAGATGCGGGTACCGCCCGAGACATACGACCTCGAATACTGACAGGGAAAAGACGGGGTTCACCAACTGAGGCAGGAACCCCAGGATGCGCGCGCGCTGCCGATTCGACATGTGGCCGGACGAACGGCCGTCGATGAGCACCTTGCCCTCGCGAGGCCGCAAGAGGCCGGCTAAAACGCGGAGCAGCGTGCTCTTGCCGGAACCGTTCGGACCCACCAGCCCCGTCACTTCGCCGCTTCGCACCGCGGCAGTCACGTGGGTGAAGACGTCCAGGGGGGGCGTATACGCGAAGGCCACGTCCTGTGCTTGAAGCGTCCGGGTCATAGAGGAGGGATTTCCACTTCAGGGTGCAGGATGCGGGCGAGCTGCGCGGCGATCAGCGCGACGCGGGGGCCCGGCCTGAGGCCGTATGATTCCGTGACCATGTGGACCCGTCCATTGGCAACCGCGGGTATCGTGGGCAGGGACTGCCAATCGTCCGTGAAGCGTTGCAGCTCTTCGGGGCTCAGGTTTTCTCCGGCGTGAAACTCGACGATGGCGTCGGGTTCGCGCATAACGACCGTTTCCTTCGAGGCCTCGAAGTAGGGCGTCTCTTCATCGTCGAAGATGTTGACGCCCCCCGCGATTTCCAGCAGTTCGGACACGAACGAGGAGCGTCCTACCGTGAACAAGGTATTGAGGTCGTGACTCGTGCGCGTATTGATGACCAGCACCCGAGGGCGCGGCCGATCCTTAACCGCCTCGCGCACTTTCGTAAGACCTGACTGAATGCCACTCCACAGTTGCCTGGCCTCTTCTTCGCAATCCAAGGCCGTGCCGATCCGGGTGATGCCATCCTGGATGGTGGCCAGGTTGTCCATGTGCGCGTGTAGGATGGGGATGTGGTTGTGCTGCGCGAGGTCCGCAAGTTCGGCGTGTTGTCCCGCCAGGATGATGAGTTCGGGGGCAAGCAAGGTAATCTTCTCGAGATCCGGATCGAGATAGTCTCCGACGCGCTGTTTGCTGCGCACGTCCGGCGGGTAGTCGCAGTACTTGGTGACACCCACGATTCGGTCCCCCTGGCCCAGGGCGAACACGGTCTCTGTGATGTTGGGTGCAAACGTGATGATGCCGTGGCGGGAGGCCGCGTTATCGACACTGGCGCTTCCGCAGCCTGCCAGCACCGCAAGCGCGAAGATGGCGCAGATTCGCCCTACTCCATGCGGCTTGCGGTGCATGCGTCTCCCTTATCGTGACCGCCCTCGCGGCGTGCGGTTTAGCGGAGCTTCCCGATGCGAACCGCCACGTCGCTGGCAAAGCGGCGGATCATCTCCTGGGCGTAATCGGCGACGTCCTTTTCGACGTCCACGATCAACGGCGTCAGGTCCATGGCAAACGAGATGCCCGTGGTCAGGTCGGTCGCATGGGAAGCGTGGTACGTCGCGTGAGCGCGGCGGCGTCCCATCGAAGCCAGGTCGTAGCGCTTGCCCCCGGCGATCTGCGAGTCGAACACGCCGAGCAGCGCCGCCTGAAGATTCTCGTGCGCGGAGCAGTCAAAGGCAACCTTGTCGGCATCGACCATCCAGTCGAGATCGCGCCAGACTTCGCACCCGTACAGCGCCGAAGGCCGCTCGGCTTTCGGCAGAGACCGAATCGCTTCGATCACTTTCAGGGTCACGCCAACGTGGGTGTCGTGCTTATCGGCAAGGTTGTGGGTGTACACAACCTCGGGATTCGTCGCCCGAAGGATGCGCACGATATCTTCCACAGGGCGTTTGTCGGAGCCGTCCTTGACGGCTTTGCTTGGGTAGTCCAGCATGACCTGCGCGCTGTACTCGCCTACGACCGCCGCCTTGAACTGTTCCTTGAAGCGGACGACCCGCATTTCGGCGTCTGTGTAGTCCTTGTACACGTCGTCGCGGGGAGAGCCGCTCCCATCGGTGACCACAACACCCGAAAACCAAAGGTCTTCCTGCTGGAAGCACTTGATGATGCCGTCGTAGGCCATGATCTCGATGTCGTCCTGATGCGCCGCGAGGGCGAGGTGCGTCGTCCGCGCCATGGCCTCCGCGACCGGCAGATGGTCGGGGACAAACACCTGCGCGCTTTCCAAGTGAAACTTCATCGTTCCTCCTATCCATCACCGTCTGGTGAATGTCATGTCGTGTCTCGTGTGGGAGAACTTATCTTCAGGAAAGTGCCGGCAGACTGGCCGCCGCGATGGACTGTCCCACCCTCCGCGACTTTTCGTCGGGCAATTGCACCTCGATGCGCCTGGCCAGTTCGGGGAACTCAGCCGTGAGCACTTCCATCGCGCCGTTCACGATAAAATCGCCGCCTTTCCCGGACGTGCACCGGCCCAGCACCAGCACGTGCTTCAGATCGTAGAAGTCGGCGTAGTGCGCGATGCCGTATCCCATGTAGACGCCCATGCTGCGCCAAATCTGTGTCGCGCCTTCGTGCCCTGCTTCCAGTTTCTCTTGCACGAACTTGAGCTTCTCGGCGTCCGTGACGTTCGCGGGCAGTTCGATGCCGGCCTTCGGGGCCAGCCGGAACACGCACTGCTGCGAGAAGTATAACGCACCCACACCGGAGTCGCCCGACCACTCGTCGCGCGGCGCGTCGGGGCTATAGTCGATGGGCGCGAAGGCCAGTTCGTTCAGCCACCCCGTGATGTTGCCGTCCATGGTCACGTAACCACCCGCCTCGCTGGACCCCAGCGCGATACCCAGCACGCCGTTGTCCTCCAGCGACATCGAACCCGCAAGCGCGGTCACTTCGCCGTCGTTGACGATTTCCAGCGGAACACCCATCTCGTCGCGAATGCGCAGGAAGAGGTTGTGGATTTCGTGAAAGCGATCCTTCGGCACCCCGCGGAACAAGGAGGCGATCATGGGGCGGTTATTGATATACACGCCAGCCGAGCTGCCGCCGATCGCGTCCACACGGGGCATTTTCGAGGCCGCCGTCTTCAGCGCGGTCATGATTTCGTTGTAGTGATACGAAGGGTCGGTCTGCTTGCGAGGTTCCCACACGACCTCTTCGCTGAAGATGGCTTCCCCGTTTACCACCGCGGACACTTTGCGGTCGGACGCGCCCAGATCGAACCCGATCCGGTGTCCATCCAAGTGGCGGCCCAAGGGTTTGGTCGTCTCATTCTCCGGCGGCACATCGCCCGGCTCGCACGTCACAACGGTGAAGGTCTTTTCATAGACATCCTCGCCCATGAACGTGAAGTCAAACTCCTGCGTGCCGCCCGGCGCATAGCTCTTCGCGAGATATTCGCCGATACTGCGTGGGCCACCTGCATAGACCTTCCACCCGCCCCGCTGCCAAAGCAGGAATTTTACCAGGCGTTCCGCGTACATGAGGTCAGCGCCGGCCCGGGCGTGGCCTTCCGGGAACACGCGGGTCTCAAAGCGGGACACGGACCCGTCGGAACGTTCCAGACCGAGAATCAGCGGGACCCCCGCGCCGGTAGCGTCCACTTCGGCCAGAAAGGCGCGATTGGCCAAAACCGCCGGGCGAAAACCTTCGTCGAGCGGCGGCACGAATCTGGGTTTGACCAGTTTGAATTCATTCGACATGACTACCCCTTCCAAGGCGAAATACCCAACAAATCGACATTCGCGCTCACGATGATAGCACAAGACGGGACGGCGCGGAAAACCCTCGCCGGGGCGCGAAGTGGGCAAGCACTCAGGTCGTTCCCGGCGAACCGGAATCCTCCTGCACGGGAGACAGGCGTTCAATGAGAAAGCGCAGCACCACGAGCTTGTCCGTTACCAGTTGCCGGTTCGTGGGTTCGCCGCCCTTTGGGAACCGGTGCTCGGCGGCGAACCTCCTGATATCAAAAGCCTGGCCGTCGGGCAAGGTGGTCGCGCGCAGCAATTCAGCCACGGTCAAATTCACGCGTTTCGCTTCGGCCTCCGCCGCGCGTTGGATGTAGTAGCTGTCGATGAATCCGCCGTATTGCAGAATAAACAGGAAGTTCCAGAATGCGAACAGACTGAAGATCGCGTAAAGCACAATACGCCGTGCAGGTAGGAAGTTCACCACTTGGGCAAGTCCCACCGCGAATAGCGGCGTGCAGTTCACCATCCGCCGCATCCCGAAACTCCAACCTGCCGAGGGGACCGCGGAATTGACGTAGAACTGCACGAGGAACGCAACGGCCAGGGCAATCCAACACACGCGGTTCGCCTTCGGCCAGATGAAGAGCCCCGCGATTGCGACAGCGCACAGCGGCGTCCAGGTCAACAGGCCCGACGCGCGCGAGAAGAGCAGCCCCATCCAATCGGGGTGGATCCAGTCCACAAAAGCCTCTCCCTGGGGCACGGTGAAGAACGAGCCGTAGACGAGTTTCCACCCGATCATCTGCGGCAGAAACGCCACGATGGAAGCGGCCGCGCACGCCGCCAGCGGCGCAATGCCCTTGGCGCGATGCCGTACGAGCAGATCGATCGCGGGGATAACTGCGAAGGCGGCGTTCTGCCATCGAACGAGCGCGGCCAGCCCGATACTGAGGCCGATGAGGGCCCACGGTATCGCGGAACTGCTGCCGCGTAAACGCGCCCAAATGAAGAAGAACAGCGCAACAGCGAAGAACGAACAGGAATGGGCCATGGCGATCTGCGCGTACATGTAGTACAGGGCCGGGGAACAAGCCCACGCCGCGAGCGCGCCCGCAAGGCTGATCGCCCGGGGAAACCACACGCGCAATGCCCCGTATGTGAGGAGCACCCCCAGCAGTCCGTAAACGCCATTGGCAATGTACACCGCTGCATGATACGGCTGCGAAAAGCCGTCCGCAGGCGCGCCGCTGGCACTGGCCCCCATGTGCGCCGCGGCCATGAAAGGCATCCAGAGTAATCCCGGGCCGATGGAGAAGAGATTAGGGAGATGCCCCGTGGCGGTCCGGGGCCCGTCGGGATTCATCACAAATCCGGGGGTGAATGTCGCGCCCGCATTCAGACTGCGGTACTCGTTGGCGAACTGCAGGTCGCGATCGTACAGCAGCGACCGGCCCCACGCGTAGTACCCGACTGGATCGACCCCGGCGATCCGCTGTTCAAGCGGCCTGTAAACGCCAAGACCGGCAAACGCGGCGCCGAAGATGAAGAACGCCGCGAGGATGACGAGGATGCACGGATCGAAGCTGCGGAGCGAAGGCCGTTTCTGCACCTCCGAAACCGCGTCGTGCGGCTCTTCCGCTGTCTCAGTGGAAAGCATAGAACCACAGCAGGACGATGCCGCCGAGCACGATACGGTAATAGCCAAAGGCCTGGAAGTCGTGCTGGCGGATATACCGCATGAGAAATGCGACGGCGCCGTACGCGGTCAGGAAGGACACCACACAGCCAAGCGCAAGCGCGGCCCATTCGGGGGCCGTGAAGGAGACGCCGCTCTTGACGATGGTCAAGAGGGTAGCGCCGAGCATCGTGGGAATCGCGAGGACGAAGGAGAATTCCGCGGCGGCGGCCCGGCTCGCTCCGAGCAGCATGGCGCCGATGATCGTGGCGGCGGAGCGCGATGTACCCGGAAACATCGCCAGGCATTGGAAGAACCCAATCGCGATTGCGGTGTAGAAGCCGATGTCGTGCACCGAGGCAAAGCGGACAGGCAGGTGACGGCGCTCCAGCACAATCAACAGCACACCACCCACAACCAGCGCGATGGCAACCGGCAACGCGTTCGACAAATACTCCTCGATCTTGTCCTCGAACAGCAGGCCGAGAACCACCGCGGGTACCACGGCGGCGGCAATGGTGAACCAGAGGAGTATCGTCTTCGCGCGTTGCTCAGGCTCACCGGCGAAGGGCCAGAGGGTCTTCCAGAAGTATGCCACGACCGCCATGATGGCAGGCAGTTGGATAATGACCATGAATGCGAACGGAAACTTCGAATCCGGATCGCTGCTCAGCGGCAGCCAGGATTCCACCAGGATGAGGTGCCCCGTGCTGCTCACGGGAAGGAATTCGGTGACCCCTTCGATAATCGCCAGAAGAACTGCGTTGATGTATAGCAAAATACAAACCCTTGCATCCGTACTCGGTATGTGCCCGATGGCCGATGATCCCAATTTCGCATGTGACCGGGACTGACCCCGTCTTTCGCCTAGGCTTTGCGGAGCGAAACACGGGGTCTGTCCCCAATCCGTTCCGTGCAGGCTTGAAAACGTGCGGATTCTAGCATTCCGCGCGGGCGCGATGAAATCCGATATCCTCATCGGAAAGGAAGGTCGGTATTGTCCATGCCCTCAAAGTAGTAATCATCTGGTTTGGCCGGTTCCCAGCGGTATTTGCGCAGATCGCAGCAGTCTTCCTCGTTGAACTTGACTCGTTCCTTTTCAAGCAACGCGCGTTGCAGCCGCGGCCGGTCAGGGTCTCCGCCCACACTGATGCCGCCTCGCGCGTTAATGACACGCTGCCACGGGACACGGTCCTTCTTCCCGCACATGAGGAGGGCATACCCCACCGCGCGGGCCGCACGCGGGCTGCCCAGGATGGTGGCAACTTGCCCATACGTCATGACGCGCCCACGCGGGATATCCCGCACCAAGCGATACACGGCATCATAGAAGTTGTTCATGGCTCGATCCTCACACTCACGCGGCTAGCCCCCATATCTAACCGCCCCCGCACTCAGCCCCGCGAGGGGCATAGGGGTATAGCCCCGGGTGGAGCCGCAGGCGGAACCCGGGGATCGCGGTACCCGCTTACATTGCGGCCCCAGCTATACCTGAATCCTCACACGCACCCCACATTCACTCGGCATCCGCAATTGGCTCAGAAACTTGTTCCGAATACCCTGAATGGCTCCGCCCACACGCTGTGTGGGCGAGAAATCCTGACCAACGAGCCTGTGGTCCACTGCCAGAGCATATCTCATCACGCCGCGGCGTGACTACACGGGGACGCGGCGAGACATGTGGGCTACGGGTTCGCCGGCGCGGCCTTCTGGGCGCGCTTTTCCAGCTCCGCGTTCATGGATTTTTCGAATCCGGGCAGGTCCTCGAGCCGCAGCAGGACCAGGCAGCGCATGCCGAGCGAGTGAATCGGCGGCGCTCCTGTGCGCTCGGAAGGCGACGGACCTTTGCCTTCGAAGCGTAGCAAGTGCGTCTCGCCCGCCTTCAGATCGTGTACGTCAAAGCGGGTCCACACGGGATCCATGCCTTCCCGGCAGAAGTCGATAGGGCCGCCAATCGCACTGCCATCAAGACTGGCCTGATACACGCCTCCGACAAAGCCGTAGTCCATCACGGCGTTGATTTGGTACCGGCCGTCCTGCGGCACCGTGAAGTCGATTTCGACCTTTCCCGTCGGCGAAAAGCCTACGTACTGAAGCCCCTCGTCGTTCTGCGATAGCCCCATGGCCGGTTCCGCGCGGGCGGAAAGGGTTCCCGCGGGCAGCACTTGGTAAGGGGGGATTCGCTCCGGGGCGGGAGGCAGCGCGTCCGTCAGACCCACGGCAGGCCACTGGTACCAGAACGCCACCGAGCTGATGAAGTCCTGCCGATGCATGAACTGCCCCAGGTGCTCCGCGGCCCGTGTGAAGATGCTGCCGCGCGTTTCCATCTGCACACGCAACGACCGCTTGAATGGAATCGGATCGGGCAGATGCCAGCGGTAGGCGGTCACGCGGTCTCCGGCAAAATAACCGTCCCACAGGGAGACACCGAAGTATGGAGTGTCGAACTTGCGGAAGCCCCACGCGTCGCAGAAGTAATCCTCTGTTCCCGTACCGCGCAGCGAGGGCTGTTCTTCGCCATCCACGAAGAAGCGGTCATCGCCCTCGCCGAACCACCCGATTTCCGCCTGGACCGCGGAATAGACCGTGCCCACGTATTGGCCCTTGCCCTTCGTGTCAAGCACAAGGAAATCCTCCGGCCCGGTGGGGTTTTCCTGGCGGTATTGCGCGTGAAAATACACCGTGTCGTCCGGAAGACTCTCCCGCTTTTCATAATCCACGTAATAGTAGAAAGAATCGGTGTCCTGGCTTCCCTCGTTAGTCACGGTGACACGGATGTGCTGCTTGAAGGGCATGCGCCAATAGCAGGTGCGGGCACGTCCGACGGCGGATACCACAGCGACGGCGGATTCGTAGTCTTCCCAGGCCGCGTTGCCAATGCCGAAGAAGTCGCCAAGCGGCACCTGCACGCTGGGCTGCGCTGCGCCGTCGTAGAAGACTCTCAGCACGTGACTGCGCCCGTGAAACAGGTCCGCGGTGCCGATCGTGCACCAGATGTGCGTCACGACGCCGGGGCCTTCGAGGTCGGCCAACACCAACTCGCCGCCCGCGGGGATTGGACGCGCATCGCCGTTCTTGGCGAGGTCTTCGTTGGCACTGCTGGCGCGGCCGGGCACGAACTCCAGCGCCCGGGTCACGTTATCCAGAAGGACTGGCGCCTGCGCCCACGCCCCCGACGCGACCGCGGCCAGGGCAATTAGAACGCGAAAAGTCATGGCATGTCTCCGCAGCAAGTTCTCGCTTCCGTCCGATGCTACATCTTTATCAAAACCGCCGGAGCGAATGAAACCGCGGGGCGCGGGGCTCAATACTTCTCCGTGCGCACCGTCCACGGCTTTCCAGAATACCCCCGCATCATGGCGATGTTGAAGGTCTTGATGATCGTCTTACCCCGGCGCACGGTGACGGTGTCAATCAACTCCCCGGATTCAAAGGCGCCTTCCGCGACCATGTAGGCGATGAATGCTTGCGTCTTCAATGGATCGCCGCCAGTGACGAACAAACCGTCCTTGCCAATCAGGTCCTCCCAGCCGCCCCACAAATCGTACTGGTTGTAACGGCGATCACCGATGTTCATGCAGTAGGCGTGCGGCCGGCCTTCGGTGTAAAACGCGGCCCACGCCGTGAGTTGGTAGCGGTCGCTGAATATGAACGGCGCGTCCTCGCTATCTTCATCCCGGTGTTGGGAGAGAGCTGCCCCCAATTCGCGCCCGCCCCGCAGTGCGTTGGTTGGATCGGCATCCGGGTCTAGTTCGAAGGGGCCTAGTTGTAATCGGTCGGTCGCGTCCGGCGTAAACGGAATCGCAACCGCGTAGAGCAGGCCCGTGAAACGCGAGGCTGCCCCCATGAGCAGCCCCAGCACGATGCCCGCGGTCAACACGCGCCGCGCCACAATTCCCCGTTTATCTTCCCGCCAGACCCAAGCAAGGGCAGGGATCCCCCCGAGGTAGGCGCAGACGGCCCAGTTCGGCTCAGGCCGGTTGGTAAGCGATATCAGCGCATATCCCCCAAAAACCGCCAGAAACGCAAGCACCAGCAGCGCGGTGTCCCGCTCCGCGCGCGAGAGCTTCAGCTCGCGCAGTCCGTGCTCGTCCGTGCCTGTCCGTGCTCGTCCGTGTGTGCCAAACCCACTCGCAAAGCACTCCCACACCGCCCACAACACCAGCGCCAGCACGATCGGTGACACCACCGCCAACTGCGCCCCGAAGAACTTGGCGAGGTTCCGGCCAGCCTGCGCCAGGCTCCACGTATCACCGGCCCCGATGTTCGCTGTATGCCGAAGCGAGACCCAGTCGTGGGCCCAGTTCCAGTAGACGACTCCGCTCACACTCAGCATCGCGATGCCAATCGCAATATAGGGTCCGGGCTTGCGCACGTGAGACCGATCCACAAAGAGCAGATATGCGGCGAGCGCTGGCGTTAGCAACGCCATGGTGTATTTGGACAAGAGTCCCAAGCCGAGGGCCAGGCCCACGACCCACCACCAGCGCGCCTCCCCGTGAGCGGCGCGATGGAACGCATACAAGGCCAGCACCCAGAAAAAGCAGAGGAGCGCGTCGGGTGTCATCACGACTGCACCCACCCAAAACGCGGGGCAGCCCAACGCAACGAAGACCGTAAGCAACGCGGTGCGGTCGCTACGGCTGATGCGTAGCGTAAGGGCATGGAGCAAAGCCAAGGTCAGCGTGCTCAGGAAGACCGCCCCGGACCGGATCGCCCACTCCTCGTTTCCTCCCGCTCTTACCAGCACGTGAATTGCATACGCGATCAGCGGGGGCTTGCTGTAGTACCCGAGGTCGAGGCGGCGCGACCAGTCCCAGTACTGGGCCTCATCGCCCGCGAGATCGAACAAGCCCGCGAGTACAAACGCGAAATTGAGAAGGGTCCAGGACGCAAGCACAAGGTAAAACACTCTACGCGCAGGCGTAGCGGCGGGCCGCACTTCGGGCTCGGCTTGGATCCACTCACGGCCCAGGCGTAGCGCCGCAACGCCGCACGCCACGCCGCAGACCGCTCCCAAGGCCGCTCCCGCGAGCACATCTTCGACATAGTGGTGCCCGGTGTAGACGCGTGACAACCCAACAAGGAAGACAAGCGGTGCGGAGCCCCACAGCGTTCTCCTGCGAAACACGGCCAACGCGGCGGCCGCGGCCGCCACGTTTGCGGCATGGGATGACGGAAACGAATAGCTCTCGTTCGCCTCATGCTCCTCCGGGGTGCTGACCGTCCATTGTCCTTCGCGGTACAAGCGAACCCCGTCCAGCTCGACATAGGGGCGCGCGGTTCTTGTCAGGTCCTTGACGATGCGCACCGAGGACAGGTCTGCAAACGCCACCGCGGCCGCGAGCGCCAGCACACACAGACGCGTCCGCCGGGACCCGAAATAGAGGATCGTCCCAGCCGCCGCAACCCCCGGGATCACCACCCAACTCTTGTCCGAAAAGACGGGCAGAATGTGGTCGAAAATCGGGTTCTGTATCGCGGTGTTGATGAGGCGGAATGCGGACTCGTTGAACATCGGACGCAGTGTAGCGTCCGAGGCGCGGCATTACAACGAAACCTCATCCGGGGCGCGGCACGACGTCCGTTCCCATGCGGGGACTTTGCTGTTGGCAATGCCCCGTCCCGGTTATATAATGGGGGGCGATTGTTCCAAACTGTCACTTGACGAGCGAAGGAGGAAGCGGAATGGCCAAGAAGACCGTCAATGTAGCAATGGTTGGCGCCCAGTTCATGGGCAAGACCCACAGCAACGCCTGGCGCAAGGTGGGGATGTTCTTCGACCTGCCGGTAGAACCCGTCATGAAGGTGATGTGCGGAAAGTTCCCCGAAGAACTCGCCGTCGCCGGCAAATACGGATGGCAGGAAACCAGCCTCAATTGGAAGGAAGTGGTGAAGCGCGACGATATCGACATCATCGATATCTGCACGCCAAACGCGCTGCACATGCCGATCGCGATCGAAGCCGCGAAGGCCGGCAAGCATGTTGTCTGCGAGAAGCCGTTGGCCAACACGCTCAAGGATGCCAACCAGATGCTCGCGGCCGTGAAGAAAGCGGGCATCAAGCACATGTGCGGGTTCTCGTACCGGTTTGCACCGGCTGTCGCGACGATTAAGAACATGATCAAGAACGGCGAGTTGGGCGAAATCTTCCACTTCCGTGCGGCATACCAGCAGGACTGGATCGTCGATCCGGATTTCCCGATGGTGTGGCGCCTGAAGAAGAAGCACACCGGGTCAGGTGCGCTGGGCGACATCGGCGCGCACATCACCGACCTTTGCCAATATCTCGTGGGCCCGGTCGATGAGGTGTGCGGCACGATGCAGACGTTCATCAAGAAGCGCCGCGTCAGCGGGAGCGATACGGGCATCACCGCCGCGGGCCACGAAAAGCGCAGCGGCAAGATGGACACCGTGGACGTGGACGACGCCGCGGTATACGTCGCGCGCATCAAGGGCGCCAACACGCTGGCCACGTTCGAAGCCACGCGCTTTGCGCCGGGACGCCGCAACTTCAACTCCATCGAGATCTACGGCAGCAAGGGTTCGGTGCTCTGGAACCAGGAAGACATGAACGTGTTCCAGTACTTCAACCGGAACGATCCGGCCCTGCTGCAAGGGTTCCGCCGCGTCCACGCGACCGATGGCGGCCATCCGTACACGCAGGCATGGTGGCCCACCGGGCACATCATCGGCTACGAGCACCTCTTCGTCCACGAGATGTACGAATTCCTGATGAACCTCAACAAGAAGTCGGTAACCTATTCGACGTTTGACGACGCGGTGGCGTGCCAGCGGGTCCTCGACGCGGTCGAGCGCTCCGCCAAGTCCCGCAAGTGGCAGAAAGTGTAACCACGACGTAGGATCTCGGATAGCCGGGGAAGACGCGAAGCAACGAGTACTGTATTTCCCC
>JADLGB010000018.1 GCA_020849535.1 Candidatus Hydrogenedentota bacterium | reverse complement strand
ATGTGCCTTCCTCCGGTGGCCAAGAAGTAGCCGGAGTTTATGCATATATGCCCCGGTTGGGTGAAGACCCGGCCGGGGCGCTTCTTCATCTGGCCTCCCACGAGGGCGCCCATGCCTTATTGGACCTGCAATGTCCAAAGCGAGACTACTGGCCGCTACTACTGCGATTTCTCCGATAGCATTGAGCGCCGCGTGGCCGAACACGGCATTCCTGAGTACCGCGGCTCAAAAACCACCTGACGCCTTCTTGAGTCCCACTGTCCCCGTCTCCGCCGCTCTCTGCTCTCCAGGCCAGATAGATGCTTCTCCTTGATGTCGTCCCGGTACCATGATACGTTGCAGTCGTGTTACGGTCAGGACACACGTGGCTGAAGACAGGGGATTCCGATTGGGAGGAAATAATGAATAGTCGTTTGCGTTACGCCAGGTTCACGGCAATGGGGCTCCTTGCCCTGTTGGTTACTTCCCTGGAAGTCCGCGCTGAAACGCTGACTCCGGCGCCGGAAGGCACTTTTACCATCGCCGTGATCCCCGACACGCAGCGTTACCTTGGACCGGGCACGGGCCGTGATGATGAGAGCGGCGAACCGCGGAACCCGGCCTTCGACTCGCGCACCTCCTGGCTTGCCGCGAATATCGAGGCACAGCGCATCGTCTTTGTCACCCACACCGGCGACGTGGTCGACAAGAACGAGCACCGCCAGTGGAAAGTCGCCCGCGCCAGCATGGACTGCCTTCACGGGAAGGTGCCTTACGGGATTTCAGTCGGCAATCACGACATGGCCGGAGCATCAGGCGATTCCCGCTTGTTCCAGGAGTACTTCGGCGCGGAACGCTACGCGGGGCAACCGTGGTATGGGGGTACCTATGAGGGCTGTCCGGGGCACGCCCCTGAAGTTTCTGGAAACAACGCGAACAGCTATCAGTTGTTCTCCGCCGGCGGTCTCGACTTTGTCATCGTCCATCTGGAATGCAACGCGCCCGACGATGTCCTGGACTGGGCGGATGGCGTGATCGAGTCTTTCCGGAACCGGATGGCCATCATTTCCACCCACATGTACCTCGGTGGGATCCCTGAGAAGGGAGCCGGCCAGCCCCAGGGACGGATGCAATGGAAGAAGGTTCACGGGGCACGTGGCAATACGCCGCAACAATTGTGGGAGAAATCCTTCATCAAACACCCGAACCTGTTTCTTACCCTGTGCGGCGATCAATCCGCCTCGATCGCCTGGAGGCAGACCAGCCGGGGCGCGCATGGTAACGCGGTGCACGAACTCCTTGCCGATTACCCGCGAACCGCGGACGACTCGGACTGGCTGCGCCTGCTACGCTTCGATCCCGCGAACGGCCAAATCGAGGTCTTCACGTATAGTCCCGCACAGGACCGGCTCTGCGAGAGCGTCGGCCACACAACGGACCGGAGCGACCATCAGTTCATCCTGGGCATTTCCCGCGCAATCGCCGATCACGAAGCCCAACGGCAACCGGCCCTCGCTACGGCCAAGTGATCTGGCTATAGGGACACGATGCTTAGTTTCTTCTAGTTGGCAGTGATTGAGTCTCGTGTCCCCGCGACTTCCAATGCAACACCCCGTGCATATTAGCAGAGGGAAAAACTCTGCCCATGAGAACAGGCCCGCGTAACTCACTAAACTTCAACAACCGCTCGACCCTGCCATTTGCTCGAAATCGCTTTCGCAATCGCAGTCGAATGCCAAGGCGCGGAGGCGCAAGGGAATATCATGGAATGCGCGCACGTCCTCCTTTGAAGATAGTGTGGCGGATATTCTTCCTCTTCGTTGTGAAGGTGGATGCACTTGATTCTTGCCTTGCCGTCGCGACCTTTGCGCTTTCGCGGTTGAATCAATTCAGAACCACGGGCGGGGCGCCCGTGCCCCCTTCCAGCCCCTTCTCTGGATCGGTGCAATCGGTGGACGTACCTCTTGCATTGCTTGCGGCGATGCTGTGCCGTGTTTCTCAAGCCATACTGCACGGGCGTTAATCTCTTGATTTCAATTCCGATTACGATAGGGAGCACGAAAGACGCATGACGAATTCTCTCTCAACTGTTCTCGCCCAATAACAACCACTCGAAGAAGGGTCGCACGCCCATGACGAACAACACCGAACCCGTCCCCCTCGCACCCCCCCCTTGTTTCGTCAAAAAAACACAAGGGGGTACCCACGGGGAAGCGGCAGGCAAGGTAAGGGGACACGATGCCCATGTCCGTGCGGCGAGCCGTCTCGTCCGTCGGTGTTCATCGGTGGCTGACTCTTGATTTGCCCGCGCCGGGCCCGCGCTGTGCTATGGTAGGAACCGGCTGCCGGTTCTACGTAGGAGGTCCTTGATATGGATATCAGCTCGCTTCTGGATCTGTATGGGCATATGGCATGGGCGGATGCGCGGGTGTGGGCCGCGGTGCTCGATTGCGAACGGGCGCGCGAGGACGCGAAATTACGCGAGACGCTTCATCATCTGCACGTGGCGCAGCGCATCTTCCTACGCGCTTGGCGAAACGAGCCAATCGATGCGCCCCATCCGCGGTTCGAGCGGACGCCCGCGCTGTGTGCGTGGGCAGGGGCGTACTACGGCGAGGCCAAGGCGCATCTCGAAACGCTGACCGACGCGGACTTGCGCGGGGCGAGGCCCGATGCGTGGGCGCAGCGGTTGGAACGGGTGCTTGGCGGCGATGGCGCGGCGGTGACGCTCGGCGATACGGTGGCGCAGGTTGCGCTGCACAGCCAGTATCATCGGGGACAGGTAAACGCGCGGCTGCGCGAACTCGGCGGGACGCCTCCCCTAGTCGACTACATCGCGTGGGTATGGTTTGGCCGGCCTGACGCGGCATGGCCGACGGTGGACGAGCTGGACACGCCGCAGTAGGAGCGTGGGCATCCCGGGCGAAGCCCCCTATTGCACTCCTATGGGAATCTTCACACGGGCCTGCTTTCCGACCTTTTCAAGAGCAGGTAAGGACGCCAGCGCTCCCATCCGGGTTCCTGGAGGTCAGCGTTCATCAAGGATGCGCTGGGCCATGGTTTCGCGCTCGACGCGCTCGGCGGCTTCGCTCACGACGCGCTTGTGGGCGTGCTGGAGGGTGCGTGCAGTCCCCTGGACCATGACCCCCTGGTTCACGAGGAGTTCCAGGAGCCGTTCGAAGGCATCCTCCCCCTCGGGCAGGTCAGTAGACTCCACTTTCTCGATCAGGCGGTCCAACCTCGCACGTACCGTGGGATAGGTAATGCCGTACTCAGCCGCCAACCCCTTCAGAGAACCAGAATGGAGCAGAAACCGTTTGAGGAAGAGCAGCTCCTCATCGTTCATCGACGCTACCCACCTGGGAATCATCTCGGCCATACTGGAAGTCTCTCTACTGGCCATGGATCAGAATTAAGTTAAAGTATAATTTAATTTTGGTCTGTCTTCAATGGGTGTGAATGGGATTATGTGGAAATTGTTGAGATGGAGTGAGATAGAAGTTAAAGGTTAAATTGAATTAGTTGAAATTGCGGAGCCCTTCGACTGGACCAGCAACTTTGCTCGGGACCGGCAATGTGCTACACTTCGCGCCATGATTGCGACATTCCTTCTTCTAGCCGCCACCTCAGGATTGGGAACAGCGCCCTCGTCTGGGCAAATCGCCTTTCTCGCAGGGGTGGAGCAGGAGGATCGCTGTGTTCATGTGCTGGACTTGGCCAATGGTTCCCTCCTGAGGGTGGGGCAGGGGAAACGCGACGGCGCGCCCAACTGGTCGCCCGACGGCGCTTGGCTGGCGTACGTGACCGATGCCCCCGATAAGGGCACGGGGGTTCGCCTGGTCCACGCGGATGGGACAGGGGAGCAAATCCTGCGGCACAGCGCGGAGAATGTCATGGGTCCCGCACGCTGGTCGCCAAACGGGACGAAGCTGGCCTACACCTCTGGCGAGGGGCTGATACAGCGGGTGATGGTCTACGACATTGAGAGCGGTGAGGAGACTGCCTGGGGAGGTGACACGGTTCCGCTGCTGCACCCTGTCTGGGCAGACGACTCGCGGATCGTGGCGGTGGGAGTGGTCGGC
Source organism: Candidatus Hydrogenedentota bacterium (assembly GCA_020849535.1). Lineage (GTDB taxonomy): Bacteria > Hydrogenedentota > Hydrogenedentia > Hydrogenedentales > SLHB01 > JAHDWY01. The sequence continues at coordinate 25,733 of JADLGB010000018.1, read as the reverse complement.
CTGCCCGGCGAGCAGACCACTGACCTGTACTGGGTGACACCGAAGGGGGCCAACCCCGCCGCGGATCTGTTAGCATCGACAGGCATCTACGCGGAATGGGCGCCTGCCACGGACGCCGAAGGCCGCGCCGTCGCCTACGAAAGCAATGACGGCGGAGATCGCGAGGTATTCGTACATGTCATGAAGCTCGGCACCGTCGACGTGAGCAACCACCGCACTCCGGACTGGAACCCGGTAGTGTCGCCGGACGGTGAGTGGGTGGCCTTCGAATCGTTCCGCAAGGGACGCCGCGGGATTTTCCGGGTCAATCCGGTGCGCGTGCTGGTGTACGAAGTTGCCGCCAGCACGGACTGGAACGATTGGGCACCTGCGTGGTCGCCGGACGGGTCGTGGGTGGCTTTCATATCCAATCGCACGGGCACTCCAAAGCTGCACGTCACGGACCTCACTGGCGAGAACGTTAAAGCGCTGACGGACCACCGCCTGCAAGACCTGGCGCCCGCCTGGCGTCCGGAGTCCAAGCAATGAACGCGCGCGGTGTATTCAGGTTCCTCAAAGTGTCTAACAACGTTGGATTATGTAGCGCAGGCGTCTCGCCTGCTATTCCTGCGATGCAGTCACGCTGGGGCGCGACTGCGCTACACGGTCCTCGTTTCGTGTTGGAAGTTCTCTGTGTGTGTGCGTTCATATTCGCCGCATCCACGAGTGCCTGTGCGCGCGATGCCGCGGGCCTGTTGGACATCGTGATCACGCCGAATGACGGCATGCCCGCGATGGCGCTGCCCGGCGCGGAGTTCGAGGTGCTCGCCACGGCGCCGGCGGCGTTGGTGCTCGAAGCCAATGGCGCAACGCATGCCTTGTTGCCGGAGTGGAGCGACGTCCCGGGCGGCCGGATGCGCGCGCGTTGCGCGATTCCCGCGGATATCACGCCGGGCTTGTATGCGCTGCGCGCGCGCGGCGCGGACCGAGAAGACGTCAATCTCCGCTCCGTATATGTGCGCGAAGCATTTCCCGAAAGCTATACCGTCGCCCACATCACGGACACACACATCGGCTCGAACCGCAACACGCGGACTTCCGAAGATATCTTCACGGAGCTTATCCAGAAGGTGAACGCCACGCCGGCGGCATTCGTGCTGGTCACTGGGGACCTCACAGAGAGTGGCGAGCCCGAGCAGTTCAAGCAGTTCATCGATATCCTCAACACCTGTACCCTTCCCACCTTCGTGTGCTCGGGCAACCACGACCGCAAAGAACTCAACTACGAACGCACGTTCGGCCCGGATTCCTACGTCTTCTGGTTCGGGAAAGACGGGTACCTGGTTTTCGACACCAAGGATTTCTACGTGGCAGACGATCTCGGCTCGCAGGCCGCCGACATCCAACTCCAACGGCGCGCGATCAAAGGCGCGCGCTGGTCCATCGGTGCCAGCCATCGCTACGAGGCCGACATGGGCATGCATACGCAGCTCGCGCTCTTCATCGACGACCCTCTGGACTGGTTCATTTTCGGGCACTGGCACCGCGAGAATACCGCGCAGGAGAAGTCGGTGCCCTGGAACGCACCCGGCGGCGCGACACGCATCACCGTGACGCCCGCGGCCATCAATGGCGCGATGCGGCTCTTCGAGATTGGGCCGGCCGGAATTGTTCCCGGGGAAGTGCAAAAAGCCGTTGAAGTCAAATAGTGAGGGGGAAATCATGAGGTTGACGTTACTCGCAGTCTGTGTGATGACGGTGGTGACCGGGTTCGCCGCGGATGCGCAGCCGCAGCGGTTCCAGCAGGATCGGTTCGCGATCGGCTTCTGGGTGGGCCCTCCGATAGATGACCGGTTGGAGGCCCACTACGCCGCCATCGCCGAAGCCAACTTCACCATCGTGTTGAGCGGATTCGGGGCCAACACGGAGGAGGCGATCCAGCGTCAGATCGCGTTGTGCGAGAAACACGATCTGCGGCTTCTGGCCATTCCCCCTGCGCCGGACCTTGCCACGCTCCCCGATCATCCCGTGTGCTGGGGATACCTCCTGCGGGACGAACCCAACGCGGCGGACTTTCCCGCGTTGCGTACGATGGTCGACAAAGTCCGCGCGGAACGCCCTGGACGCCTCGCGTACATCAACCTCTTCCCCAACTACGCGTCGGAGAAGCAACTGGGCACGCCAACCTACGAGGAGCACGTGCGCCGTTTCGTCGATGAAGTCGATGTGGACGTCCTCAGCATGGACCACTATCCGATCTTCAAGCCCGAGAAGGACGGGCGCGACGGCTACTGCGAGACGTTGAGCGTCATGCGAGAGCACTCGCTACGCAAGGGGATTCCCTTCTGGAACTTCTTCAACACCATGCCGTACGGGCCGCACACCGACCCCACCGAATCGCAGTTGCGCTGGCAAATCTTCACGTCGCTGGCGTACGGCGCGAAGGGCGTGCTCTACTTCTGTTACTGGACGCCACAGGGCGGCGAGTTTCCGAAGGGCGGCGCGATCATCACCGCCGAAGGCCGCCCCACGCGCCACTACGAGCAGGCAAAACGTATCAATCGGGAGATCAAGAATCTCGGGCCCACGCTGATGCAACTGACCAGCACCGCGGTCATCCGCATGACGGAAGAGAACGATCCGCTCAGCGTCCTTTCGGGATCGCCTATCGCCGATATTCAGCGCGCGGATGTTGATCCTCCGAATGACTACCTTATCGGCGTCTTTTCGCACAAAGACGGGCGGCGTGCCGTGCTGCTGAACAACTACCGCTTCGCATACACCGCGTGGCCCACGGTCGTGTTCGACGCGCCCGTAGACCAGGTGCGCGAGGTGGACCCGAATACCGGCGAGGAAGTGCCTGTTGTGGATGACAGTCCGCTCATGGAGGGCACGCAGATCTCGCTCGATGCGGGCGCCGGGCGCCTCTTCCTGCTGCCGGCACGGTAGGGCAGAAAGTCTACCTGGGCGCGAATACCGAAGACGGAAGAACATCCCCCTCGATCCCCCTTCAAAGGGGGAATTACGCAACACCATGGCTATGGATTTGCGGCTATACCTGGGGCAGCCTGGAGACCTCGGGCTCCGGACTCATAAAGCCTGAAGGGCGCTCTGAATTCCCCCTTTGAAGGGGGTGGCCCGGAGGGCCGGGGGATGTTCCTCACTTCACTTCTCTTCTCTCCCCATCGCCCCTCCTTCAACTGCTGACGCAATAGAGAGAGGGCGCCGGAGCTTTCTCCGGCGCCCTCTTCGTTCTACTTCGCGATATTCAGCTTATTGCACGAGCTTCAGCGTGTCGCCTTTGGCGGGCATCTTGCCGTCCACGAGGGAACACGTCGACATCTTCTCCTGAACGTCGTCCACCTTGATCGTGCCGGTCTTTTCCATCTTCACGTCGAGGGCGAGGCCGGTGTCGGGATCCGTGATCACCTTGCCCATCTTGTAGACGCCGAGCGTCATGCCTGCCGTCACGTTACGGTTGCTTCCCGCATTGATGTAGATGGTCTTGCCATCGACCTCGGCCACACGTGCCGAGAACGGCACGTTGGCCATCGTGGAGATGATGTGGTCAACGCACTTCTTGATGCACTCTTCCGCGGTCTCGCCCAGGGGCGTGTTCTTGAATTGGTCGCCGCCCGCACTGCCAACGCTGGTATACACGTCCATCCCCATGGACTTGTGCGTACCGGTCGCTTCCGCCTTGTGGGAAGAGAGGACCTGCGAGGTGGTCAGGTCGATGATGCGCAACTGCATGGCGACCTTCGAGGTGACCTTGCTGCCGCCGATGCCGACAGCGCCTGTGCCGATGGGGATATTCACGCGGCCGCTCTTGCCTTCCTCACCCGGCTCGAACTGGGTCACGGTGCCCTGAATCATGATGCTGGCGCCAACGATCTGGCCGATCTTCAACGCGGTCTGCGAGTTGATGCGGCCAGCGGCACCCAGGTCCTGCTCCTTGAGGATGGCGTCGAGCTGAGCGCGCTCGACCACGACAAAGCGGCCGCTGTTCATCAATGCGTCCTGCAGCAGCGCGGCCATCACGGGGCCTTCGTCCCATCCGAGCTTGCCAGCGCCCTCAAACGCGCCCACGGCCACGACCTGCTTCGGGCCTTTCGGCGTTGCTGGCGCCGTCTCCGCCGCCGCGGGGGCCGCGGACTCGGCAGCAGGTTCAGATTCCCCGCCGCCGCCCTTCAACTTCTTCAGAATCCCCGCGTGCGCCGGGGTGCACAGGAAAACCGCCACCACCGCGCAGAGCGCCAGCGCCGACACACGAAAGACCAAACGACTTGTGCGCTTAGACCCCACAAACGTCATCATCCCAAAACCTCCTTGCGTCTGTAACGACCACTAATCCGGTCACCTCCCAGGAGGACCTGCGGCGCTCCTTCACGATAGTAGGCCACCGCGGCCCATTTCCTGGGCATTCTCGCCATTCACAGCGGCGCGATTCTACGTGAGAGCGGACTGTTTTCGCAACTCAACTCCGGCGCCCATATCCTGTATTTCATATCCGGCGATTCAGCACGGACGAAGCCATCAAAGAATGCGCGGAATGACGGAGGCCTTGTCGGTTCACTGTGCGTCGCCCCAGCGCCGCAGGTGTTCCATACTGGCACGATAGGGTTTTAGTCCCAGCATCAGCAGTACGGCCGCAAGAACGGTACTGATAGTTCCCACAATCAGCAGCGAGTTTCCAATCAAGGCCTTGTCGTCGAACACGTGGTCGGTGAAGAGGGCGACGGCGGGCGGGCCAAGCCCGTAGCCGATGAGATTCACCACGAACAGGTAGAGGGCGGCGGCTTGACCGCGCATGTTCGGCGGCATGACTTCCTGCATGGCCGCGGGAGCTGCCCCGAAGGGCAGGGCGAGCGCGAAGGACAACGGTGCAAGACAGGCCATGGCCAGGGTCCCGCTGGGCGCCAGGGGATACGCGATGCTGAAAGGCACACACCCCAGTGCCGATAGAACACCGATCCGCATCTTGGCGTCGATGCGGCCCCGGCGGGCGAGCCAGTCCGCGAGGTGGCCCCCGCAGACGATACCGGCGGAACCGCAGATCATGATGATGAGGCCGTAGGCCTGTCCAACAGCCTGAGGGGTCCATCCGTATGTTCGGACGAAGAAAGTCGGGACCCAGCTCAGACTGGCGTAAGCGGCAAATGCCAGTAGGGCAAATCCCATGTTGTGGCAGAAGAAGGTGGCCTTGTTGCTGTGGATGTAGTTCAGAACTTCCTTGAAGGGAAGGCCGGACGGCGCTACGCCGGCAGCCTTCTTTGCCAGTCCCCGGCGGTGCGGCTCGCGAACGGTGAACATGATCAGGGAGAAGAATAGTCCCGGCAGGCCCACGATGAGGAAGACCACCTGCCAAGGCCGGATCATTCCCAGGAACGGCAAGGCGAGGGTCTCCGTACCGGACACGAACTGGATTACGAGGCCGCCCAGCAAAAAGGCGAGCCCCGATCCGAGGTAGATGCCCATGCCGTAGACGCTGATCGCGGTGGCGAGCTTGTGGCGCGGAAAGTAGTCGGTGATGAGCGAGTAGGCCGCGGGCGACAACGCCGCTTCGCCCACGCCCACTCCTACGCGAAAGAGAAAGAGCTGGGCGTAATTGCGGGCGACCGCGCAGCACGCGGTCATGAGGCTCCACAGGGCCACGCCCGCGACGATGATACCACGGCGGCTCCGGTGGTCCGCCAAACGCCCCAGCGGGATTCCGAAAAGCGTGTAGAAGATGGCGAATGAAGGGCCCATCAGCAGGCCCATCATGACATCGCTGACGACGAGATCCCGTTCAATGGCCGTGACCAGGAGCGACAGGATTTGACGGTCGATGAATGAAATGACGTAGATGAGCATTAACACGCCCACCACGTACCACGCATAGCCTATGGGCGGATAGGAAGGCTCTTTCGCGGCCTCTTCGGTGTCACCGGACAGAGTGCAGGCTTTGTGCACTGGGGCTCCCTCCTTGCAGCAGGACCGTTCGCGCAGGGAGCCTGACGGAATCCGGCCATGAAGTCAAGCCGCGATGTCAGCGGTTCGCGGAGTCAGTGCGGAATCGCGCCTGCGTCGCGGGTATCCTTCACGACGACGAGCCAGTAGCCGATACTTAACGCGAGGACGACGAAGGCAATCGCCACCACATACTCCCACGTGAGTTCTTCGAGGTCCATGATGATGACCTTTCGGGCGATCGCCATGAGCGCAGTAGCGATAACAATCTTCACGTGTATTACGTCCTCCCGGAGGTAGACGGTGATGTTGATGAAGATTTCAATGGCGATCAGCACGGCCATGAAGGCCCCGAAGGTCGCCAGAATGTCGTTGATATTCAGTAGCAGAAACGGCGGTTCCAACAGACGCTCGTACAGCACGTACATGACGTCGAACACGCCCCAGACAATCACGCCGGTCATGAGAACCGCCAAGGCGCGCACAGCCATGCGAATGACCTTGGTCAGTACTCGAATCAAAGGCTCATCGTCTGGACGGTGACTCTCCGGGCGCACGTGGGGCTCCGCCTCCTTGGGGCTGCCTTTCTGTGCCGTTACTTTTCTTTCCGCCATGTACCGAGACTCCGCTTCAGGTTGAAATCATGACCCCGGGATGGGCTCCAGGGCACACCACGCGTAAGAACACATATGCCCCCCGTTTCATTTCTCGGCCCAATGGAATATAGGCTTCACGAGCGCCGTTCTTTCATATAATGCGGCATCGGCGTGCTTCCCGCGAGGACGCCATCCTCTGTCAGAAAGGAAATGGTGAGGTATGCCACACGGTTCCCATGGCGATATTCCGGCGCCGCCGGCTCCCGTGCAGGCAAAGGACCCCGTCTGCGGCATGACCGTTGACCCCGCTCGCGCCAAAGCCTCGTCGCAACATGCGGGCGAGACGTACTACTTTTGTTGTCCGGGGTGCAAGACCAAATTCGACGCGGACCCGGTGCGGTATCTGGGGCCACCGGCCGAAGCGGCCCCCGCCGCAAAAGACCCCGTCTGTGGCATGTCCGTGAATCCCGTCAAGGCGGTCCACACCGCGACACATGCTGGAAATACGCACTACTTCTGCAGCGCGGGTTGCAAAACCAAGTTCGTGTCCGACCCGGCGAAGTACCTTATTTCCCCGGAGCCAGCCCCGCGGCCCGACTTCAAAGACACGCGCGAATACACCTGTCCTATGGATCCGGAGGTCCGCCAGATCGGTCCCGGCACCTGCCCGAAATGCGGCATGGCCCTGGAGCCGATCGAAGTGAGCCTCGAGGAGACTGCCAATCCCGAACTCGATGATATGACGCGGCGTTTCTGGATTGCCTTTGCGCTCTCACTGCCGCTGTTTCTCGTGTCCATGTCGGAGATGATTCCCGGACAACCCCTGATGCATCTCCTGCCCGTACGCGCGTTGATATGGCTGCAACTCCTGCTCGCGACGCCCGTGGTCGCGTGGTGCGGGTTCCCCTTCTTCCAGCGAGCCTGGGTGTCGATCATCAGCCGCCATCTCAATATGTTCACGCTCATCGGACTCGGCACCGGCGTGGCCTACACCTACAGCGTGGCGGCCACGTTCATGCCCGGCATCTTCCCCGACTCTCTGCGCGGCCACGGCGATACAGTGCCGGTCTACTTCGAGGCTGCCGCGGTCATCATCACGCTGGTCCTTTTGGGACAAGTGCTCGAACTGCGCGCGCGGGCACGGACCTCCGGCGCGATCAAAGGCCTGCTAGGGCTCGCGCCGAAGACCGCACGCAGAGTAACGCCAGGTGGCCACGATGCGGACGTGCCGTTGGAGCAGGTCGTGCCCGGCGATGTGCTCCGGGTGCGGCCGGGCGAGAAGGTGCCCGTGGACGGCGTTGTGCTGGAAGGCAGTTCCAGCGTCGATGAATCCATGGTGACCGGCGAGCCGATCCCCGTTGAGAAGGCGAAGGACGCTCCGGTCACCGGCGGCACGATCAACGGGAAGGGCAGCTTCGTGATGCGGGCCGAGCGCGTCGGCAGCGATACCCTGCTGGCGCACATCGTACGGATGGTCGCCGAGGCCCAGCGCAGCCGCGCGCCGATTCAGCGTGTCGCAGACGTGGTATCGGGCTACTTCGTGCCGGCGGTTGTGCTCGCAGCGGTTGTAGCCTTCTTCGCCTGGATGATCGTTGGACCCGAGCCGAGACTTGCATACGCCCTTGTCAGCGCGGTGTCCGTGCTCATCATCGCGTGCCCTTGCGCCCTTGGCCTGGCCACACCGATGGCGATCATGGTGGGTACGGGGCGCGGCGCCCGCGCGGGCGTGCTCATCCGGAACGCCGAGGCCCTCGAAATCCTGGGCAAGGTGGATACGCTCGTTGTGGACAAAACCGGCACTCTGACCGAAGGCAAGCCGCGCCTGGTGAGCGTTGAGTTATTGGAAGGAACAGGCAACGAGGCAGACCTTCTTCGTTATGCGGCATCGATCGAGCAAGCCAGCGAACATCCCCTTGCGGCGGCGATTGTCGAGGGCGCGCGCCACCGCGGCGTGAGTACGGCCGCGGTGCAAGGCTTTCAGTCCCACACGGGCAAGGGGGTCGCGGGCAGCATTGACGGCGCCTCCATCGCGCTTGGCAATACGGCTCTATTCGTGGAGTTGGGAATCCAGATCGGCGGTGCCGAGCAACGCGCGGAGTCTCTTCGTGCCCAAGGCCAGACGGTAGTCTTCGTGGCCGCGAATGGACGCCTCGCGGGATTGCTGGGCGTCGCCGATCCGGTGAAGCCATCCACGCCCGAGGCATTGAAAGCCCTGCACGCCGCGGGGATAAAGGTCATCATGGTGACGGGCGACAATCGTGGCACGGCGGAAGCCGTTGCCCGTTCGCTCGGCCTTGACGATGTGGAGGCCGGTGTACTGCCCGCGCAGAAAGGCGACGTGGTCAAGCGCCTGCAATCCGATGGCCGGACGGTGGCGATGGCCGGCGACGGTATCAACGATGCCCCCGCACTGGCGGCGGCCCACGTCGGTATCGCCATGGGTACCGGCACCGACGTCGCCATGGAAAGCGCGGGCGTCACGCTGGTGAAAGGCGACCTGCGCGGCATTGCGCGGGCGGTGCGCTTGAGCCGGGGTGTGATGCGCAACATCCGGCAGAACCTGTTCCTGGCCTTCGTCTACAACGCGCTTGGCGTGCCCGTCGCCGCGGGAATCCTGTACCCGTTTCTAGGACTCCTCCTCAGCCCCATGATTGCGGCCGCCGCGATGAGTCTCAGCTCTGTGTCGGTCATCAGCAACGCGCTTCGCCTGCGCAGACTTGACCTGTAATGCCGGGCGTTTTGACGCCGAATTGCGGCCTGCGGACCTTTGTGCGTATAATCCGCGTTTTCGCGAGGCTGCATTTTCTTTCGGGATCAGTTGTTTCGCCGCTTCTCACTTATCAGTGCGCATAGCATCGAGAGTGTGCGGAGGCCGGTTCAACCTTTTCCACTGACTCTATTTGTCGCCGTAGCATAAGGAGCGTTTCATGCGATTCAAGACCTTGTCGATTCATGCCGGACAGGGCCCGGACCCGACGTACGGGGCCGTGATGACCCCCATCTATCAGACGTCCACCTTCGCCTTCAAGGGGGTCGAGCAGCCGGGCACGTTTGACTACTCGCGCAGCGGCAATCCCACGCGCAAGGCCTTGGAAAACTGCCTGGCCGCGCTCGAGGGCGGCACGCACGGGTTCGCGTTCGCGACGGGCATGGCCGCGGAAGCCACCTTCCTCGCTATGTACGGCCCCGGCGACCACATCATCGTGCACGACGACCTTTACGGCGGCACCTACCGCCTGCTGACGACGGTGATCGCGGAGAAGGGCGTGACGATTGAGTTCGTAAACCTGCGCGACCTCGACGCCGTGCGCAAGGCGATTCGTCCCAGCACGAAGCTCATCTGGCTCGAGACGCCGACCAACCCCCTCATGAATCTCCAGGACCTGGGCGCCGTGGCGGCCATCGCGAAAGAGCACAAGGTTCACACGATCTGCGACAACACATTCTTGTCGCCGTACTTTCAGCGTCCGCTCGATTTCGGGATTGACGTGGTGCTGCATTCGACGACCAAGTACATCAATGGCCACTCCGACGTGGTGGGCGGCGCGCTGATCACCAGCGATCCGGTATTGGCCGAAAAGATCGGCTTCCTGCAAAACGGCATGGGCACCTGCTCGGGACCCCTCGACTGCTTCCTCGTGTTGCGGGGCGTCAAGACGCTCGCGGTCCGTATGGAAGAGCACAACAAGAACGCGCTGGGCATCGCCCGCTGGTTGGATAAACACCCGAAAGTGGAATCTGTGTTGCACCCCGGTCTGGAGAGCCACCCACAGCATGCTCTCGCTCTGAAACAAATGAGCGGGTATGGCGGCACCTTCTCATTCCGCGTGAAGGGCGGACAGGCGGAGACCTTCCGGCTGTTGGGCAATGTGGAACTGTTCACGCTGGCCGAGTCGCTGGGCGGGGTCGAATCCCTGATCGAACATCCGTGGACGATGACCCACGTTTCCATGCCGGAAGACGCGCGGGCCGCGATGGGCATTACGCAGAACCTCGTGCGCATCAGCGTGGGGATCGAAGACCTCGACGACCTCATCGAGGATCTGGATCGGGCCTTCGCAAAAGTGTGAGCCTCGGGTCAAGTCGGGTCCAACGCAATGCAAGACCATTTTACCGCGAAGCCGCGAAGACCGCGAAGCGAAGACCAGGATTGAGTTCTTCTTCCTTCGCGTCTTCGCGCCTTCGCGGTAAAGACATCTTCTCTTTCATCCACGGGGCGAGGCCAAAGGCTGGGTAATACCCGCGTTCGCGAGGATGACCGGCCTGGCATTCCCGGGCTCGACTGCCGTTCGTGCATTCAACTGCCGGAATTGGGATTACGCGTGCAGCTTCGCGAGCGTGCGTGCGAGCGTTTCGCCCAGCCCCAGAACAGCCTTCTGCTTCGCTTCGTCCAGCAGGTTTCCGTCCGGCCCGAACGCTTCGTTGGCCTTGGCGATGGCGATCTGGTTTGGAAGCACCGTGACCTGGATGTTACCGAGAATCGAACGCACGGTAACCAATCCGCGCAAGCCGCCAAGCGCGCCGGGCGACGCGCTCATGATCACCGCGGTCTTACCCCTGTAACAGGCCAGGGCCGGCTCGCCGTTCTGCGCGCGCGACGTCCAATCGATGGTGTTCTTCAGCACCGCCGTGATGGAGCTGTTGTACTCCGGACAGGCCAGCAGCAGGCCCTCATTTGCGAGCATGAGGTCTTTCAGCTTGCGCCCATTGACCGGCATACCGTCAGCCTTCTCGAGGTCCTCATCGAAGATCGGCAGCCGGTACTCGCTCAGGTCGATAATGGTAACGCGCGCGCCCGCTGCTTCCGCACCAGACGCGGCGATCTTGACCAGCTTCTTGTTGTATGACTCCGCGCGTAGGCTTCCCGCAAACGCGAGGATTCTCGGGGTGTAGGACATGGGCTCGCCCTTTCATGGTTGGTGCCACATTCCTTCTGAAAACACCCAAGGGCTACGGTTTGTTTGCCTCGACCTTCTTCCCCCAGACGCGCACGTCGTCGATGTTTCCCGTGTCGTCGAACGAGCCGAATCCAATGCCGCCCGAAAGGAAGGTCTTGTCAACGGTCTTGAAGACGGGCTTGGTCATGTCATCGAAATAGACGAAGATGGTGCCCGCCGCCGTGTCCCGCTCGATCCGGAGCACATGGTAAGTATCCGTCCACTGCGTGCCGGTAGTACGCTCCTGCGCGATGGAAACACGCGGTTCGCCGTTGACCAGGAAGATGGAGTTGGCGTGCTCATCGGATGCCGTCGCGAGGTGAGCGTAGTAGAAGTGAGAAGGATCGGTGTATCCGAAGAAGAGGCACATGTCGCGATGCCCATATTCGCGCCCGGTCTGCTTCATGCGGACTTCGAGCACGAAGTCGCTTACATTCAAGTCCTTGATCCGCGCGATATTGTTGGGACTGCGCACCGGCGGTTCGTACTTGCTCGCCTGGAACAGCGAGAACACCTTGTTGCCGCCCTCGTCTTCGATCTTCCAGGCAGCCGGATCCGTTTCCGTCCAATTGTCGCGGCCGGCATCGAAGGAATCGGAGTACACCAATGGAAGACCTTTCATCTCCTTGGGGATTTCCGTCTTTTCCTCGGCGGCGTAAGCGGTTGCCAACAACACCATGGCCAAGCTGGCCGTCAGAACTAACGCGCGTGCGTGCATGGGTACCTCCTTGCGATTCATTCATATGGGGAATCGGTCAGCATCATAGCGCGTGGCACGCGGTCCCGCAACGGTCAGGCCGGCGCGATTTCCAACGGGTGGCATGTTAGGTGTACTGTAGTGCCCCTGGAGACTCACATGCGGAATGACCGATCCCTGAACCGTTACGTCAGCGCTGGCGGGACTGTTGTCTACAAGTTGCCCGTCGAGGCGTTTCCCGGCCACTTCACGAACTGTTATGTCGTGATGACGGACCCCGTCACGCTGCTGGACGCCGCATCCGGCCAGGAGGGATCGAACGCCTCCATGTTGGACGCGTTCCGGCGATTGCGAGACGAGTTTGGAGTCCCCGTGGATCTGTCCGACGTGGGCCGCCTCTTCCTCACCCACGGGCACATCGACCATTTCGGCGGGCTCAATTTCGTGGTAGAGCAATCCGGAGCGCAGATCGGAATCCATGAGCTGGATGCCAGCGTGGTCCAGTACTTCAAAGAGCGGCTCATCCTCAACACAAAGAACCTGCACCTGTTTCTGGACCGCGCGGGGCTGTCCGCGGGGACTGTCGGCAAGCTGTTAACGATGAACAAATGGTCGAAGGACCTGTTTCGTGCGGCCAAGGTCGATTTCACCTTCAACGAGGGGACGCTTGAAGGCACGCCTTTTGAAATCTACCACACGCCCGGGCACTGCCCGGGTCAGGTGTGCATCCGGTTGGACGACATTCTTTTCACGGCGGACCATGTGCTCTCGCACATCACGCCGAACCAGTCTCCGGAGTTCATCTCGCGCTACACCGGCCTCGGGCATTACCTCGAATCGCTGAAGAAAGTGCACGCGATTCCCGGGCTCTCACTGGGGCTCGGCGGGCACGAGGACGCGATCGCGGATTTGCCCGCGCGGGTGGACGAGACGGTGAAATTCCACGAAGCGCGCCTTGAGAAGACACTCGGACTCTGCGACCGGCCCAAATCAATCAAGGAGATCTCGCGCGAGTTGTTTGGCGAGCGCCAGGATTACCACGTGCTGCTCGCGTTCCTGGAAACCGGGGCCCACGTGGAATACCTCTACGAGCGCGGCAGACTCGCGGTCACCAATATCGAAGACGTCGAACAGGAGTACAACCCGGTGCTCCTTTATCAAAGGCAGTAGAACGATGGACCGTGAAACGAAGATCTTCGCATTCCTGGAGCGGCTGGGATTCAATACCACGCGCCTGCGCTGGAAGCTTTACTCGTGGCAGAAGCGCCGCGAGAACCGCCAGGGCGGCATCCAACTGCCAGCGGTTCTGCATTGGATGAAATACCCCCACAAGCACTGCATGCACTGCGGCAAGCTCGTGGACGGCGATGCGAAGACCTGCACCCAGTGTGGGCGCCGGATGCCTTCGCTCTACACGTACCGCTTCCTGCGGCTGGTTGGGCTCGCGTTGCCCGAGGGCGCGCCCGTCACGATCGGCGCGTTTCTTGTCGTGATGGCCGCGGTATTTCTCTTCGAGATCGCCATGCAGGGGCCTTCGGCCATTATGAGTCCCTCGCGCCTCACGCTGTTTGTCTTCGGCGGGTGGAATCCAGTCTTGGTGCTCGGCCACCACGAGTACTGGCGCTTCCTGGGTTTTGGCCTCGCGCACATCGGCATTCTGCACATCGCGTTCAACGGGATTGCCCTCTTGCAGGTCGGGCCCGGTATCGAATCGTGGATCGGCAAAGCACGCATGCTCGTCGTGATTACGATCACCCAAATCACCGCGGGGCTGGCGACGCACATCTGGTACTTTGAGATACTCTATAAGCGGTTGCACGAATTACATGCAGCCCAGATGACCACGGCTGGCGCGTCCGGCTGGCTATTCGGACTGATCGGCTTCGGTATCGCCCTGTTCTGGCACCAAGTGGGCGTGGGCCGGATGTACCGGGACATCCTGGTTCGCTGGGCCATATACGCCTTGTTATTTGGGTTTATCATGGGTGCGAACAATGCCGCTCACGTGGGCGGTTTGCTGGGCGGGCTGCTGTTGGGCCTCGTACCCCGCGAGAGTACGCCTCGTGCACCTTACTGGAATCACATTTGGAATGCGGCGGCGTTCGTCTCCGCCGCGCTCTGGCTCGTCACGCTGGGTTTTCTTATCCAATGCGTCTATGTGAATTGGACCCCAGGCGGCGTCGCGCCCGGCTGATGCCAGCGAGGATTTCAGATCTCAGATTTGAGATCTCAGATTCAGAGTACGCCTCAAACCATCGTGCGCCGCATGCAGAGGAGATTACTGCGCAGCGGGCAACAACTTCGCCAACTCGGGACTCAGGTCCGCGCCGAGGGCCTTGGCACGTTCAGCGGATGCGATTGCGTTCTCCATCTCGCCGCGTTCCAGGTAGATCTCCGCGAGGGCGGCGTGCGGTTCGGAATCGGTTGGAGAGAGCGCAGAGGCATTCTGGTAGAGCTGGATGGCCTTGTCGACTTCTCCCGCCGAACGCAGTATGGCGGCGTAATCCAGCCAGACTGCGCTGCTGCCGGGGTCGAGGACCGATGCGATGGCGATGGCCTCTAATGCCTCTTGCGTGCGGCCTTGCGCGTGCAGTACGCGCGCCAGCCCCGCCTGCGCGAGCGCGCTACGGGGCTGCAGCTTCAATGCCGTCTCGAACGCGGCGTGTGCGGCATCGAGATTGCCTTGCTTTTGCTTGATGATTCCAATGTTGACGTAGGCATCGGCGTACTGCGGATTCAGCGCGATCGCTTTCTCGTAGGCCGCCATGGCGCCGTCCAGGTCCCCCTTGTCTTCGAGCGGAAACGCGAGGCGCGCGTAACCGTCGGGGTCGTTCGGGGCCAAGGTCGTGTACTTCTGGTAAAGCGCAATCGCCTCGTCGAGAATTCCTTGTTCGTAAACGATTTGTGCCAGATTGAACACTGATTTGGGATCGTCCGGGCACACTTCCAACGCCTTGCGGTTTGCCTGCGCCGCGCCGGAAAGATTGCCGCGCTCATACAGTGCCGTGGCCAATCCGCCGTACCCTTCCCGGAAACGCGGGTTAGCTTCGACTGCGCGCCGGAACGAGCGGATGGCCTCATCGAGCTGCCCGCTTTCGAGCGCGAGAAAACCGAGGCCGCCATGCGCTTCGGCGTCGTTGGGATTGAAGCGCAGGGCGTTGGCAAAACAATCGCGTGCGATGGCCGTGCGCTTGTGCCGCTGCTGCGCGAGGCCCGTCTGCGCGAGCAGCACGGCGATGGTCTCATGTGCGTTCAAGGGCACGTAGTCGTCCGCAGCGACGCAGGGGAAAGGCAGCAGTTGCAGCAAATAGTCCTTGTTCGCATGCACCTCGCCACGCGCCGTTGTCTCCACATAAAGTGGAGACTCACCATCCGACTGCACGAACACGTGGCCCCGTCCTGCCACCATCTTGAGCGGCGTGCCCGTGCGTGCGCCGAGGGTTACGTACAGCATGGTAAGGCCGAAGCAATTCCACTGCTTCTGGTCCAGTACTTCATCGAAGCCGACGAAGATATCGGCGGGCAGCACCTCACTACGGCCGAACCCCCACTGCTCGTAAATCATACTGGCCATCGCTTTCAGACGCGCCTCTGTTCCGGACACACCTTCCAGTTTCGGTCCCAGCTCATCGGCCATGGCGTCCATCAGGGCGAGATAGCGTTTCACGTCGACCTGGGGATTGACGCGTTGCGCGACGTAGAGGGCGGCCTCAGCCAGATCGATCTCGCTATCGGGCAGCGCCGCGATCCGCTCCAGCGGAGCGCCCACAGGCGTCGGCGTCTCTTCGGGTTCGGAAGGAGCCGGGGTGGAAGGAGGCGGAGAGGTTTCCGGACCGGGCGGACGAGTGCTTGGTCCGCGAAGAACCAGCACAACGACCACCGTGGCCAGCAACAGGCCCGCAAACAACAGAACGACGCGTTTACTGCTCACGTGAACGGACTCCCAGGAAATGGTGACTCAAGCAAGACCAATGCGGCGCGCATTGTGGTCCACGTGCGGTCCCGGCATCAAGTGGAAGGTCTGCCCGCGCCGATCATGCTCCGCAGAGTCTCTCTACAACACCGCGAACGCGGCCTTGGCGGCGGTTAATGCTTGATCGATTTCCCGATCCGTGTGGACGCTGCTCATAAACATGGCCTCGTACTGGGATGGCGCCAGATAGACGCCGCCTTCCAGCATCTTCCAGAAGAACTTGGCGTAACGCGCGGTGTCGGATTGCGTGGCTTCGGCGTAATTCCGCACCGGACCCTCGTGGAAGAACATACACGCCATGGACCCCACCCGCGTCTGGAACACAGGCACGCCGGCCTCTCTCGCGAGGGCGCCCAACCCATCACAAAGCGTCTTCAAGGAGTCTTCAATTCCCTGCGCAACGCCGGGGCCTTCGAGGATATCCAGCGTGGCGAGGCCCGCCGCGGTCGCCAGCGGATTGCCGGACAAGGTGCCCGCCTGATACACCGGGCCCACTGGTGACACGTGATCCATGATCTCTTGCGGACCCCCGTACGCGCCCACGGGAAGACCTCCGCCGATGACCTTGCCCAGCACGGTCAGGTCGGGCATGACCCGGTAGCGCGCCTGGGCGCCGCCCAGCGCGACGCGGAACCCCGTCATGACCTCGTCGAAAATGAGCAACGCGCCGTGCTCGATAGTTAGTTCGCGAAGGCCGTCGAGGTAGCTCGGCTCGGGCAGGATCACGCCCATGTTGCCCACGACGGGTTCCAGGATCAGGCAGGCAATGTTCGCGCCATGCGCTTCAAACAAGGCGCGGGCCGCGTCGAGGTCGTTGTATGGCATAGTGAGCGTGCACGCGGCATAGGATTCGGGGATCCCGGGACTCGTGGGCACGCCCAGCGTGGTCAAACCGCTACCCGCTTTCACGAGCAGACCGTCCACGTGGCCGTGGTAGCATCCCTCCACTTTCACCACGAGGTCGCGCTTGGTGTATCCCCGCGCCAGGCGGATGGCGCTCATCGTCGCCTCGGTTCCGCTATTGACCAGGCGCACCTTCTCGATGGAAGGCACCAACTCGACAATTCGCTCGGCGAGGCGGATTTCGGCTTCCGTGGGAATTCCAAAACTGGAACCTTTGCGCAACGCCTCCGTCACCGCATCTACGACGTGGGGATGGGCGTGACCCAACACGAGCGGTCCCCAGGAAAGCACGTGATCGATGTACTCATTTCCGTCGACGTCGGTGATGCGCGGACCCCTGCCCGACGCGACGAAGAATGGATCGCCTCCCACGCCTTTGAACGCCCGCACGGGGCTGTTCACACCGCCGACCAGCACGTTGTTCGCCTGTGCCCACAAGTCTTTCGAGTACGCGAAATCCATAGGTCCTCCCGCTATACGGCTCGGCTTCACTCGAGCCGGTATTTCAACGTCATTGGGCGCCCGCCCCGCAGCAACTTCGCCGTGAAGTTACGCTCTCCATCCAGCCGGTTCACCAGATCGAAGATGGCCTGCTCGCTGTTGACGGGATAGCCATTCACGGACTGAATGATGTCCCCGTTTTTCAGGCCCAACATGCGCGTGACGCCAATGTCGCCGAACGCTTGCGATCGCACTCCGACGACGTTGCCCCGCGTGTCGCTCACCATCTCGGGAGCGGCCATCACCAGCAGCAACCACGGATCCTGGTCGCCCCACTCCTTCTCCAATGCGTCTTCCTTCACGACGAGGGTATCGCCCTTCGGCGAGCCGGTCTTTGGCCCGGCGCTGGTGCCTGGCACGCCCTCAATCTGAAACCGCAACGTGTGCGAGACTCCCGCGCGGTCGATGGTGAAGCTCAGAGCGCTGCCCGGCCTGGCATTCTTGATTTGCGCCACCACGGCCTCCTTGCCGCCTGCGGGCACGCCGTTCACCAGCCGGATGATGTCCTGGTTACTGAAGCCAAGCGATTCCAGAAGTGAGAATGTGTCGACCGACTTTCGCCGCACGGTGGCAAACCGCTTGCCGCCGCTGTCCTGTCCGGTGATCGCGTTTGCCTCGAATGCCTTGGCGAACGCAGGGAGCCGGTCCGCCGCCAGAGGCTTTGCCGCGGGCGCGCTCTGCGCTGGTTCCGCGAAGGAGGCAACCTGCGTGAATGGACACAGCAGGACGGCCCCTGCTACAAGCACGGCGCAAACGAACGCATTCCTCGTCATCGAACTGCTCCCAGGTACACGAGTCCGCCCCCGCATCGAGGCGCACCGATGTTAGCACAGGTCAGCGTGTGGTGTCGGCGGGCATTGCGTCTTCCGGAATCCAGGTACCCGAGATTGCGGGCACGTACATCCACTGTGCGTCCGGGTCGCTGGCGGCAAGCGGATGAAGACTTTTCACGCGAACCCACGCGCCCTGGATCTCCTTGATTTCGATCCGCCCTATCGGGCTCAGCAAGGTGGCGCCCTCCTGAAAGATTGGCGGCAGGAAGACCTGCTCGGCACTCACCGTGGTCCGCGGCTGCGCCAGCGTGACCATGGCCCCGCCAAGGAGACCCGCCGCCAACAGCAAAGCCAGCCCTTGCGCATGTTTCATGAGACTCATCGTTGGGTTCCTTTATTCATGTGAGATGCCGCGCCTCAGACACGGCGCATTGCCTTGATAACGTTTCTCGCGGCTGCTAAGCGGACAGGGAAAGTGCGCTCTCGATGGAATCGGGCGCCCGTGTTGCAGCGGCGGTCAGTCCACCATGTGGGCGAGTCGCCGGATTCCGGTGTACAGCTCGTAATAGCCCAATTTCGTGATGTAGAGGGCCTCTTCCTGCGTCGGCGCGCGGAGTCCCTCCTGGCCGGCAGGCAGGGCGCCCCACTCAAAGAAGAACGTGCTGTCGTGGCCTTCCAGCACCAGCCGCGCGCTGGGCGCCGCGGCGCTTATGGACGGCATCCCGGCAATCAAGTCCTGGCGCGGAAAGATGACCACGGTCGTGAGATTAAACCGTTTGAGGGCGCCGGCCGGTTCCTCCTTCACGGCGCCGAAGCTGCGGCTTTGGATAGGCCGGATCCGTGTGCCGTCGGGTGTCTCCAGGTACACATCGAGCCCACGCATACGCACGGTGTCGTACGCCACACTCATGTCTCCGAATTCGGATACCAGATGGCATTCGATGACGATGAACGCGTCCGTGAGGGCCCGGGCGTCTTCATCCAGGTGGGGTGGCGCCATGTCGACGGCACCCGCCGCAGCCCGCTTCATTTCGGACACCGGACCGCTTACCCATACGCCGCGACTGGCGCCGCCAAGCAGATCGGGGTACTTGCCTTTCCCCATCTGAATCGGCGATACCGCCCACCCGGGCTCAAACAGCTCATGCGCTTTGGGAGGCGGGGGCGCTTCGGGCTTCGTCGGAGTCTGGCATGATACGAGCAACACGCACAGCAGCAGCGCCAGCAAGACGGCACATCGCTTCATCGCGTTTTCTCCGGCCCGCGTCACTGTTCGGGCTTGGGTTCGGGCTCCGTGCCGGTGTGCGTCTGCACCTCCGGCTGTTCGGTGGAGGGTGCGGATTTCCGCCGCTCCGCGGCCTGCTGGGGCGTCAGCGGCGTCTCCTTGATCACACTGGAAGCGAACTCGCCTCCCTCGCCATGGTTGCGCAGCGTCATCTCGCCATCAATTGACTTGAGCTTCACAATGCCGGAAGGGTTGACCCTTTCGTTGATCCAGACATCCATCTTCTTACCCGCGTGCTCGACTTCGAAATGCTCCGCCTGCACCTCGCCTTCCAGGGTGGCCACCTTTTCCGTGGCCACCAGTTTCCTCTCCGGTTCCTTGGGCGGTTCCGTGGCGGCGGCGCTGTGTTCGACTTCGATCTCGACGGCCGGTTCTGGTCCATTCTTCTCGATCACCCGGATGATGTTCTCCGGGGAACTCGCGGGACCGGTCAGAAGCATCTTGTAGACGGCCCGGAAACCGACCTCAGGCACGATCTCAAATTCCACCCAGTAGCCCTTCTTGCGGCCAACCTTCTCTTCGCCAACAATTGCCTGGCGGACGACGAATTTCTTCTCACCCTTTCCCGCGGCGAGGTCATACCAAGCCCATTGGCCGACTTTGGGGTTAACGAGTTTTCCGGCGAGCAAGTCACCCACAATACCTTGGGCGCTTGATGCAGAACTCAGCATCAAAACCACAATAAAAAGTACTAGCGTCCGCTTCATGGGACCCTCTCCAGATTCCGTTTTTCGCTTCCCCGTATCCTAACATAGGCGCCGGGGGGCATCAATGTGACCAAGTCTTCGCCGTAAAACCAGACTGACGCGGAAACCCATTGCGAATTCTGAAGAATGTGGTGACAGAATTCGCGGTTATCATGTATACTTCGTTTTGGAGTCATGCAATGCGAGGGGGGTGCTGGACACTGCATGATCCTGGGGTCGATGGAGTTGGGTAAGAGAGGGAGGAAAGCGCCGGCACCTCGAAGTCGCACGGTGAACGCAGAGCGTTGCTCCGTGCCCGGCGAGAGTGCAGGTGTCTTGTGCCGGGTTTGCGGTCTCGGAAATCTCGAGTAGCCCGTCACAACGAGTTACGCATGATGTCTGCGCACGGCACCACATGTCACACGCCAACGTCCGCAACTTACGCATTCTCCGTGCCCAGAGTCTCCCTCGAGAGCGCGTCATGATCGCCGCAACTTCTCATGCCACCAAGTGGCGTGTGCTGCAGGTCACACTGCCTGTAACGTTCACCTTCGTGCTGCTTGCTGGAACGATCTTCTTCCTGATGCTCCCGTTCCTCGAGGCGCGTATCATCGAGCAGAAGCGCTTCAAAATCCGCGAGATGGTCGAACTGACGCTGAGCAATCTTGCCCATTTCGAGCAGGGTGTTCAGCAAGGCCTCTACACACGCGAAGAAGCACAAGATCTGGCGGCAGACCAGATACGGGCTTTCCGGTACGGACCAGAAGGGAAAGACTACTTCTGGATCATGAATGCAGAGCCGCGCATGTTGATGCACCCGTATGTGCAGACGTTTGAAGGCGTGGTATTGAACGACTATGTGGACATCAAGGGCAAGCGCGTCTTTGTAGAAATGGTACGGGTAGCGGAGGACCCCCAGGGGGGCTATGTCGACTACATGTGGCAGTATCACGACGATGCCAGCCGAATCGTCCCCAAGATCTCTTACGTGCGCGCTTTCAAACCCTGGGGCTGGATCGTTGGCACCGGCATGCACATCGAAGACGTCCGCACGGAGATCGCCCGCGCGCGGGCGTGGATGCTGACCACCTGCGGCGTGATACTCGCTATTTCCGCCGTAATGGCAGCGTACATCATGTGGAAGGCCTACATTCTCAACCGGCAGTGAACTCAAGCGGTCCAATTGCTCGAACAGCGCGAGCAATTGTACCGTACGCTGTTTGAGAACGGAAATGACGCAATCGTCCTCATGGAGGGGAACCGCGCAATTGACTGCAACCAGAAGGCACTCGATATGTTTCGCTGCTCGCGCGCGCAACTTATGGGGGCGGAGACGCGCGAATTCTCGCCCGAATTCCAACCTGACGGACAATCCTCCGAGTCTCTGTCGAACACCCTGCTCGACCGTGTCAGAAGTGGAACAACCCTTCAGGTGGAATGGCGCTACAAGCGGCTGAACGGGGACCAGTTCGACGCCGATGTCCGGGTGACGGCACTGAGCCTCGACGGCCGCACGTACGGCATGGCGATCATTCAAGATCTATCGCAGCGCAAGGCGACGGAAGCCGAACTCGCGAAGACGCGTTCCCTTCTGGAAACTGCCATCGAGCAGAGTCCGGCAGGAATCATCATCGCCGACGCGCCGGACGGGCGCATTCGCGTGGCGAACCGGGTGACGGTCGCCGACAGCGACAACCCAGAAATGCTGCACCACGCGTTGAAAGACCTTCAAGCCCTCCATGCACGAACCTTCTTGCCGGATGGCAGCCCGCTGACCGATGCGAACAGCCCTCTCGCGCAAGCCATACAAGCAGGCAAGGTTTCCAGGAACGTGGAAGTGCTCATGCAGGTATCGGACAAGCACCGGCGGACGGTCCTGGTCAACGCCGCGCCCATCCGCGATAACACGGGCGCCATCATCGCCGGCGTTTCCGTCTTCCACGATATCACGGAGCACCGGCAGCTTGAGCAGCAATTGCGGCAAGCGCAGAAGATGGAGGCCATCGGTCAACTGGCGGGCGGCGTCGCACACGATTTCAACAACATCCTGCAAGCGATCCTGGGGTACGGCGAAATGGCCATGGAGCAGGCCATTCCTGGCAGCGAGCTGCATCTGGAACTTCTCGAAGTGCGCAAGGCGGCCGAGCGCGCCGTGGCCCTGGTGCGGCAACTCCTGGCCTTCAGCAGACGGCAGGTGCTGGATCTTCAGGTCGTAAATCTCGATCGCGTCATTCACGACCTCGTAAAGATGATCGTGCGTGTTATCGGCGAGGACATCACCCTGAATGTCCGCACACGCCCAGGCCTCCGGACGATCCGCGCCGACCGTGGCCAACTCGAACAGGTACTGATGAACTTGTGCATCAACGCACGCGACGCCATGTGCGATGGAGGCGAAATCACGATCCGGACAGAAAACGTGGAAATCAGCGAGCACTACTGTCAGTTGGCCGTCGACGCCAAACCGGGACTTCATGTACTACTCACGATTTCCGACACCGGCTGCGGGATGGACGCGGAAGTGCAGAAACACATCTTCGAGCCGTTCTTCTCCACGAAGGAGCAATCCAAGGGCACGGGGCTTGGCTTGGCGACGGTCTACGGGATCGTCCGGCAGCACGGGGGCTTCATCAATGTCTACAGCGAGCCGGAGCACGGAACCGTTTTCAAGATCTACTTCCCGGTCGTGGATGAGGCGCTCACCGATCCCGCAGTGCCCGGTGAAACCGAAGCGAAAGGGGGGGCGGAGACCATTCTCCTCGCGGAAGATAACCCGGACGTGCGCGCACTCGCGCAGATTACCCTGGAACGCGCCGGGTACACGGTTTTGAACGCCGCCAATGGTGAGGAGGCCGTCTCGCTCTACGACGCGCATCGGGACGCAATCCAGCTTGCGCTCCTGGATGTCGTCATGCCCCAGATCGGCGGAATCGCCGTCTCGGACCACATCCATGAAACACGCCCAGAGATCCCGATCGTATTTGCCAGCGGATACAGCGCCGACTCGTCCCGCAGCAGTTTCACCCTCGGCCCACGCACATGCCTCATCGAGAAACCTTACGACCGCAACACCTTGCTCCGGACCATTCGCGCCGCCCTGGACGCTTCCACTACAATTCCCTCCTGATGCGCGGCGGCACAGAGCAGGTTACCCGCGCGCCAACACAGATAAGGACTAGCGGATATGTATGGCAGCTTCGCTGTCTTGGCCTTCGTGCTGCAATGCGCCGGACAGCCCGCGCCGGAACCGGGTGATGCATTCCGGCCGCCCCTGACGGTGAGCGCGGGCGGTGCTCTGTTGAAGGACGGCGTGCCATACCGGGCGGTCGGTGTCAACTACTTCAGCGCTTTCAGCCGGCGCCTCGAAGACGCGAACGACACCAGTTACCGCGAAGGCTTTCAGGAGCTGGCGAAGCGAGGCATCCCTTTCGTGCGGTTCATGGCCTGCGGGTTCTGGCCCTCCGACTGGGTGCGCTACCGGGAGAATCCGGAAACCTATTTCGCGCTGCTCGATGACGTGGTGCACAGCGCCGAAGAGACGGGAACCGGTCTCATTCCCAGCCTCTTCTGGTGGAGTCCCGCCCTGCCGGACGCCGTGGGAGAAACACGCAACCAGTGGGGTAATCCAGACAGCAAGACCATTGCGCTCATGCGTGAGTACACGGCGGCCGTGGTGACGCGGTACCGGGAGTCCCCCGCCATCTGGGCCTGGGAGTTTGGCAATGAGTACAACCTCGCCGCGGACCTGCCCAACGCAGCGACTGCGCGGCCCCCGATAGTCCCACACAAGGGCACTCCCGGGGAGCGCAGCGAAGCCGACGATATGCGGCACGCGATGCTGGTCACCGCGTTTCGCGAGTTCGCGAACGCCGTCCGGGCGATCGATCCACTGCGGCCCATTACCACCGGCAACAGTCTGCCGCGGCCCTCCGCGTTTCATCAGCGCGAGGAACTCACGTGGACCCGGGACACGCGCGAACAGTTCGCCGATGCGCTCTTGGCGGCCACGCCAGGCCCGATGGATCTTGTATCGATCCACATCTACCCTCACGATCATTCCGCCTACTTCTCACAACCTTACACATCCTACGACGAACTGCTGCAGGTCTGTCTTGATGCAAGCAAAGCGGCGGACAAGGCGCTCTTCGTGGGAGAGTTCGGCGCGCGGGACGACGCGGACAGCGGCGGACCGGATCTGGCCCGCAGAGAGGTTCTCCAGGCAATCACGGCCCTCGAGTTGAGTGAAGTGCCCTTGGCCGCCCTCTGGGTTTATGACCTGCCGCACCAGGACTCGTTTGCGAACGTGACTCCCACGAATGCCCGCAAGCATCTCCTGCAAGCGGTTGAACTGGCCAACCACCGCATTCGCATGTACGCGGAGGGAGGGCACAAGGCCGACCTGGCCAGCGGTGCATGGCAAGGCCGTTTCCTCGATGCGCCCGCAAACCGCGGACGTTCGGGCAACGGGTTCAATCCGCTCCGCCATTCCAGGTGGCCGGATCAGAACCTCTTTCGCGACGACGCGACAGGCCTGTACTTCGAACACATCTTCAACGGCACGGCCGCCGACCACGCGATTTCCATGTTCACGCCCAACAAGGATCCGCACACGGTGGAAGGGAAGGGCGCGGAATCGGTGGTCATTCGCTATCCCGCGGAGACCAACACGTGGAAGGTCGCCAGCGAGATGACCTATACCCTGCGCGGCGACGCGGTGGATATTGAGTTTCGCGCCACGCCCACCGAAGAGCGCTTCCCGCTGGGATTTGCCGCCTTCATGTGGGCTAGCTACATGAACCACACGCGGGAACGCCCCATTCACTTCTCCGGCATGAACGCGGCCCGCGAAGGATGGGTATCGTTTGGCGAGGATACCGGCGCGGGATTCGAGACCGGCACGGTCTCGTTCAACGGCGTGCCGGATTTGCCCTATGAGGAGAACGCGCAAACCCTCAACTTGCTCGAAAACCCCACCAAGAAGTTCCTGCTGCCCTTCTACTACGGGTTGGTGGATGGCGATGGTTCCGCATCCACAACGGATGACACCATGGCGTACATCATGATGTTCGACCGGAAGGAGCCCATCCGTTTCGCCCTGTGGAATTTCATCAAGAATGCCGCCGGCGAGGCGGATGCGCATTCGCCCGCGTGGGACTGGCAGTTCGTGATCCGGGAGCCGGTTCCCGGGAAGACCTACGGCTATCGGGCGCGCGTGCTGTACGTGCCGTTCACCGGTCCGGAGGCTGTCCGCGCGGCCTATGACGAGTGGGCGGCCTCGTTGCCGCCGTGGACTCCGTGAGTGAGAAGCGAAGCAGGGCGGATTGACCAGGGCAATCGCATTAAAAGTTTGGCACCCCTAGCTGCGCTTGCGCATCCGTGACCCCGTGTATCCCGCGTGAATTCCCAGGAGGGATCGATCTGCGAAGTAATAGTAGTTTGATATGTAACTAT
>JADLGB010000017.1 GCA_020849535.1 Candidatus Hydrogenedentota bacterium | reverse complement strand
GTATCCTTTCGAAACCGTATCCGATGTCAGGGTCAGTCCCTGCGGCGTGCTGCCACCCCAGATCTTGTAGGCCTGGACCTGGGAAGGATCAGGATTACTCAGATTGCTGGGAGGCGTGAACCCCCAATACTGATAGAACTTGGCGGGCATGTGAGCCTGGATGTCGTTCCACGCGGCAATCGATGCATTTTCCCTGGCTGTCGCCTGCTCCTGGGTTTCTCCCTTGGCGGTGTCGGGGTCGAAATTATAGCGCCATTCGTTGGAACCGTTAGCCGTGTCCAGTGTGTAGGCATTGAGGTTGTACAACATCACATTTCGCCACCGGAGGCCGTAGCTGATGATGTCCCCGAACATGCTGAGATTGCTCATCTGCGTCGCCGAATCCTTTACGGAAGCCTCGTATTTCACCGCGCGGAAGGAGTACCTGCCATCCTTCGTAGACAGGAGGACGCCGTAGTCCTCCGTTTTTCCTGTCGGATTGCCGAGCACGTCGCCGTACAGGTTGCGCCGTGTGCCGGCGATCTCGAAATTGTCCGAGGTGTTGTAGGAAACACTGACATTGATCGGCAGCGGATCCCTGCTGAAGAGTTTGTTGATGTGAAGAACGGCACCCTTGCTCAGGGAATGGCTCTTGAGCTCGCTCGCATACGTCGATGGCAGCGAATAGACGGACGGACTCAGGTTGAGCGTGTTGCGCAGCGTCGTGACCGGTGCCGTCACATCCTTGCCGCGCACGACGTCATAGCGCCAGCCCAGCGTCCCTACCAGCGCGCCGTTCCACCAGTAGCTCTGCCATGTGCCCGCGTAGGAACGGGTCTTTCTGAGAGCCTTTGCAGCATTGGTCGTCAGGCTCTCGTCGCCATCGGCATGACGAAGGATATCCAGATAGTAGTTGCTGTTCCAGCCAACATAGTTCGCGGGATTTGAAGCCTGCGTATAGGCATCGGTGCCGTACACGTTGACAAGCGATGCAGGCACCGTCCAAGCGGCGCCGGGCGAAACCGTGCTGAGGGCATTCCATTGCGAACTGAAATGGTAGAGCGCGCCGTCATTGAGCACGATGGGCGTGCTGATGCCCGGGATGTTTGCGTCGGAGGCGGAATTCTTCGAAGCCAGCGACGAACCAAGATAGATCATGGATATTGGGGGACGGTCGTTGAAGGGCAGTGGTACGCCCGTGTAGATGTCGAACGCAGGGCTCGTGGCATAGAGGTTCCAGGTGCGGTTATCTGAGGCGTATTTCTCTGCGCTATAGACCCCGTTGAACCGGTGCACGCCAATCAGCTTGCTGAGAAATTCGTTGTGGATCACATCTTTCGAGCGGAATTCACCGAAGATCGCGCCACGCACAACCTCGCGGTCGCTTTCATAGGAACGCCCGCCACCGCTTCCTTGCACGTAGGGTCTGCCAACGTTGGGATTCGCCTTCAGGTCCTGGAAGTTCTGCAGGATGTCGATGTCGATGGTCGGTGCGCCAAAGAGGTTTTCATTGGCTCTCCGGTACTCCTGCTTGTCATAGGTCAGATCGAGACCAAAGCGATCGTTCCAGCCTGTCTGCGAAAGCGAGACATTGTAGGAATTCCACTTCTCTCGTTCCCACTTGTTTGGTCCATCGATGAGCGTGTCATAGAAGTTGAATATCGACGGATCGGTAAGGGTTGTTTCGCGGTATTGCCCATATTGGTAGCCTGGCAGTTTGGCCTGCGTGGCATAAGCGGGGAGACCGTTTATGCCATAGAATACCGCTGAGTAGCGCCGTCCTATGATCGCACCATTGTTCGCACGCACCGTGCCATCCGGGTTGAGTGATCCCCGATTCATGTACCCCCCATAGATCGTATAGAGCTGGTTTGTCGTGCCATCAATGAAGTAGTAGGGTTGCTGGTCGTTGCCGCGCCGGGCAATCCAGGCATTGTACTCCGGATCGGCGGGACGAAGCTGACCCATGCCGTCGCCGCCAACCGCAGGCGTGTCTTCGCGCTCCGCCATGTAGCTGTTCTGAAGAAGGAGCTTCCCCATGCCAGGTAACGTTCCGGACTTTGGCAGAAACCAAGGCGTAATGTGATCGTTCGGCGGAACCGTACGCGGCCGGTTGGCATCGATGTCGCCGTGCTCAAATTTCGCCCTGATGCTCGTATGGAAATCACTCCGGTCAAAGAGACGAGGATCGAACCGGATTGCGCCGTAGACGCGCTCATCGTCCTCAAAAGCGCGCTCCTGCTGGAATTTCTCGTGGTCCCACAATCCGATGAGGCGAATCGCAAGAGTCTTGTCCACCAGCTCCTTGTTGATGTCCAGCGTTGCCCGCTGGCTGCCGTGGGCATCCAGACGGATCTCCGCACTGTTTCTGTCACGGAGTTCGGCGTTTCGCAGCGACGCATTGATGATGCCGGCCGGCTTTCCCAGGCCGAAAAGAATCGAGTTTGGTCCGCGCTGGATGTCTACACGATCGATGTTGAACCCATCCCAAGGGATATCCGAAACGAAGAAGTCTCGTGCGTTGTCCGCCGCGCTCAAACCGCGCACGCGATTGTTCGACGATGGTGAAGCCAAGGTGCCCGATTCATCGACGCTCGTTCCGTTGCCCAGTCCGGCGTAGGTCGACCTCACTCCGCCAACCTCGGCATTGGTCGTGTACTGGAGCAGTGTGTTGTTTCCGGTGGCACCGATGTCGGCCAGAAATTCCTTGGTGTAGACCGATATTGCGGAACCGACGTCGGCAAGGTTTGTGCGAATACGGGTGCCGGCAAGCGTTTCCGTGGCAACGTACCCCCGGTCTGCCGTAGCGCTGACCTCGAAGGGAGTTAACTTTACCACCTCATCCGCAGGAGATGCTTCCTCCGATCGCGTTTCGAGGTCTCCTGGCCGCAGGTTGGACCGCGAGGCATTGGTCGTGGCGGTGTCTCCGGCAGTAGGCACAGTTTGGGCCAGTGAGGGCCATGCAGAGGCCAGCAGGGCGAGTGCGGTCAACGTACGCTTTGCTTGTTTCATATGAGGGGTGATGCGGATTGGAGGGTGGAGCCCTTGTGCGGGCGCGTGAAGGAGGCGGTGGATTGCTCCATGGATAGTCGGTCTCGGGGAGAAAGGCCGGATGAGGTTGAGGTGAATGCAGCCAATAGATTCCTTGGGAT
>JADLGB010000016.1 GCA_020849535.1 Candidatus Hydrogenedentota bacterium | reverse complement strand
CGAGAGGCCGATATCGAGTTCGCTCTGCGGCCGCGACAACGTGCAGTACTGCACGTAGCGCCGTTCGCGGCCGGGCGCGGCAGCCCACAGGCAGTGGGCACCCGGAGTGACGCCTTCAATCGAGTACAGGCCCACGTCGTCGGCTTCCACGATAAAATCGTTGTCGGTCCACAGTCTGGCGTGAGGTATGGGTTGGCCTGTCTCAGTCTCCAGAACCTGACCATGGACCCAACCACGCAGACTCATCTTGACATCGACTAGCTGGCTTCCGCCCTTTCCTTCCGCGATGAAGATTCCGTGAGGGCGAATCGGGGCTTCGGCGCCTTCGGCATCCCGCCGCACTTGAAGCCTCCAGACTCCTTGCGGAACGCGCAGCTCGAAATGCCCAACCGCATCTGTTTGCGTCTCGCGGGTATCTCGCATGCCGAAGCCAAAGCGGGCCGCCCACACTGCCGCACCCGGTGCGGGTCTGCCCCGGCTGTCGTACACGGTGCCCATGACGGTATCGCTGGGGGCTGAAGCCGGGTCCGTGCCCGGGTAGCCCGCGGGCACTACATGGACGGGCAGCAGCACGGAGGGGTCGGCGGACTCCTTCGGCGGTGCAGCGTCAAGCGCGGACACTGGCGGGCTGGCCGCGTGCTCGGTTTCGATTGGGGCTGCGTCCGGCGCCGGGCCAGGCGTTTCCACGCTGCGGACAGAGGCATTGACAACTTGAAGTGAGCCAGCCGGCACTTCGGGCGTGAGATGAACCCAAGCGAGTGCTGCGAAGATCGCGATTGCCGCCATGCCCGAAAAACCGGCCACTAGATTGCCGCTGCTCAACCATGATCTCAAGGCGGTATGCGGCAACGCGTTGGCGGGGGTTCCACTTGGCGGTACGACCAGCGGCGGCAGCGCTGCCAACACCGCCGCAGTGAAGTTCTTCCGCGGACCCGTATTCTTCAGCGTATCCTCGACGAGTGATACAAGCTGTTCCCTGACCATCGCCCGCCCGCGAGACAGGCGCTGCCTGGCGGCGTCTGTGGTCAACTGAAGGGCCTCCGCTACTTTCTGGACGGACATTTCCTCCCGGTAATACAGAATCAAGGCCACCCGGTAGGCTTCCGGCAGCCCTTCAATGGCCTGCCACACGGTGTTGTTCCGCTCCAGAGCCAATGCGGCTTCCAGCGGGGTCTCGGGAGGGCGGCTTGCCGCCACGTGCTTCAAGGCTTCGATGCGGCGGCCTTCGCGCCAATTCCGGCGCAGCCAATCCTTGGCGATGTTGCGGATGATGGCGGCCAACCAGGGTCGGAGCTTTCCAGGCATCTCCAGGCGGGAGAGATTCCGCCACGCGACGACAAACGCCTCCTGAGCGATTTCCTCACTGGCGGCAGGGTTGCCGGTCGAGCTGTAGGCCACGGCGCACGCAAGTTGTTTGTAGCGTTCCACAAGCGCGCCAAAGGCTTGGGTGTTTCCCCCGAGACTCTCTTCAATGAGTTGAGCATCAGAGACCATGGCAACACTCCCCGCGATCATTGTACCGCACCTGCGTGCGGGACCGGCCCATCCAGGTCCTCATCTCCCCTATACATTGTCGCGAGCGGGGGTTTTGTGACGGACAAGTCGCGGGCGCTCTCCGCCCACGCTAGCGGCGCTCGAGAGTGTCTAACCTCTTCTTGAGCGTTTTCACTTGGTATTCAAGGTGGAAGATTGCGATCCAAGCGCAGAGAAGCGAAATGCCCGACAGAATTTGGTCCATGGCGCTCGAACTCCCTTATGACTCTGACCAATTTAGACTTGAGAGTACCGAGTTCTCGGATACTGTCTGGGCTCGGCGAGAAGTCCCGATAGGGACGACAGATGATAGCCCAGCGATTTATCGCTGGGTCTGCCGGACCCCTACACCTCCCCAGCCCCCGCAGGGGCGAAAGAGATCCTTCCATGTCCCGTTCCACGCATATGTTACGCCATGCTTCTCAAGCAATACGGCCAGCCCTGCTTTGAACGCCGTCTTGCGAGGATGCTCGCCTGCTCTGTCGTCCCTGACGGGACTCGTCCTGTTGTTGTCCATGCTACCCAGCGATAAATCGCTGGGCTATTGTCTTTCGCCCTTACGGGCTGAAAAAAACAAGACGGAGGAGCGGGTGGAAACGCGCGCTATCCGGTCACTTGGCGCGGTTGTGCGGCCGGTGAATTCGGTACTCTCAAGTTTAGAGATTCCACGTTGAAATCAGCATGGGCCGCTGGATGGCGGCTTTTTCATTCCGAAAACGGCAATTGAAATGGAGGGAGTCTTTCCTGTTAGCCCGGATTCCTCACGAGTAAGCCTGTGGGCCATTGCGAGAGCATATTTCACCGCCCACTACGCGGGGGGCGGTGAAATATGCGGGTTAACACCGGACCGAACGCAATACAAGACCACTTTACCGCGAAGCCGCGAAGACCGCGAAGCAAATACAAAGATTGAATTCCTCTTCCTTCGCGTCTTCGCGCCTTCGCGGTGAAGCAATCTTCACTTTCTTTGCCTGGGCGAAACCAAAGAGGTCAGGATGTCACCGCATTCGCCAGGATCTCCCCGCTTCCGCAAGGATGAAGGGGACGTGCATTCCGTGGCTCAACTGCGTTTTCAGGTTCACGCGCATCCTGCCCGTGTGAAGACCACGGGCTGGAAGCCCGTGCCACCGCCGGGTCTAGCGCAATGCTGACAGTTCGAAGTCTTGCTGCAAGACTTCGCCAGGCTGGACCACCATTTCGAATTCCTCGATGATGGGAACATACGGGTCCTCTGGGTTGACCCGGCTGACCTTGAGCACCAGCGCGCCTTCCCAAACCTGCTCGAACTGGAAACTGCCGTCTGGGCCGGCAGTGGTTTGCAAGCTATCTGTTCGGTCGCCAAGCCGCCGCTCCAAGGACATCCACGCCTGGGCCGCAGGTTCTCCGCCGGTGCGGAGCATTCCTTCGACCGTCGCCGTGCCTCGCTCGAAGGTGAGTGCCGCGCGGAGAGACTGCCCTGCGTTGATTGTCACGCGCTGCGTGACAGTGTGACGCATGCCCGGAGCTTGATTGGGATACACGCTCACTTCGAGCACTCCCGGGGAGAGGCCCGTGAGATTGAATGCCCCTTGCTCATCCGGGTGGGAGTAGGAATACGGAAGCCAGGGCGCATCGGGATAGCGGGCGTGGACCGCCATGTCGCTCAACGCCACACCATCGATGATGACCGAACCCTCCAGCTCGGCGGCCTCGGGCAAAACAATCTGATTCTCTCCAGGCGGGCGGGCAATACCGATACCGTAGCCGGCCCGGTAGGCGCACACCCACTCCGCGTCCGTGGGCAGGCTTTCCAGCACGAAGAGGCCAGTGGCATCGGTCTTTGCGGCGGTGGCCCGATCCAGACGGTCGGTCGATACGCCAGAGACGTAATAGACACTCGCTCCAGCCACAGGTTCGCCGCTTTCAGTGACGACGCTTCCCTCGAACGGCGCCACCGCGGTCAAACGTAAATCAACGTTCGTGACCTGATTCTCCTGCACGTCCACGAGCTGCCATACCGGGGCGAAACCCGGAGCCCATGCGGCCACGGTGAGGGTGCCACATGGGATGTCATTGGTGATGGAGAATGTGCCGTCGGCACTGTCTACATGTCTGCCGCTGCTGAACAGCATTTCATCGAAAGCCTGAGCCGCACCTATGAGATAGGCCAACTTATATGTACGGAGCGGCTCACCCGTATCCGCACGAACGACGCGCCCTGCAAGGCTGCCTCCGCCTTTCAGAACTATCGTCGCGTCCATGGTGCCCGCCTGAAGTGTTTCGTGGGTCCGTGAATAGTCCAAATGCTCGACCATGATTGTGTATGTCTTGTCCTCCAAACCGGTGATTTGGAAGACTCCTTCGCGGTCCGTATACGCGTTTTCCATGGTGTCCGCAAAGCATTGGACGCGCGCACCGGATACAGGCTCGCCCTTGCTATTCACGACGCGCCCGGCGATCGCAAGCCCGCCCTTTTCGCCGTAGACGATTTCGATGCCTTCCCGCTGCTCGCCCTCGGCCAGGACAACGCGCAGATACTCCTCGCTCGTGCTGAAACCGTTGGCGCCTTTCGGCGTCACAATCACCGCGAATTCCGCGGCGGGTAGACTCGATATCTTGAAATTGCCCTTGGCATCGGTAGTGCCGGAGTTGTCGAGGGTAAACACGGCGGAGTCCTTGCGCACCAGATGAAGTTGCGCACCTTCCACGGGCGCCCCGCTACCATCGACGACCACTCCGCTGATAGAGGCTGCCTTGGGATGATCGAGCAACAATCGTACGCCCTCCACCCCAATCTCATCCGGCACGGCGATCTCCACCACAGCGCTCATAATGGAATCGGTTTGAGCTTGAATGCGGAGCTTTTCCGTAACGCCCGGTATGTACAGGGCGAACGCACCGCGCGCTTCTGCCGGGACCCGAACCCGAATGGGATTAGCGGCGAACTGCGTCAAGCCGCCAACTTCCGACTCGGGAGCAGGTTGCCCGTCCGGGGTCGTGACAACTCCCGCTACGCGGATACCTTTCGTCAGCGCGAAGTCTATCCCGCTCACGGCTGCGCCACCCTTGAGGGTTACGCTTACGCGGCCGCTGCCCCGTGAATCCGGGTATTGCTCGAGTTCCTCCACGCTGGCGCTGTACATGCCGTCCTCGATGGGCGCTATCGTGTAATGGCCATCTTCATCCGTGGGCTCGCTCCGGCCCGCCATGCGTCCACCTCCGGCCGGATAAACCTGCACCCGTGCGCCGACGATCCCCTCCCCCGTGCCCGCGTCGTACACGCGGCCCTCGATTGAGAATGGCTCCGTGCCTGTAGCGTGCGACCCGGCTGCGGCTCCAGACGCGGCGGCGTAGTTTCTACCCAAATCCGCAGGTGGATTTGATGGGAGATCGATTTCGGAAGTTGTCGGGACTGTGCCATTCGCGGCTGGCGAGGATTTCGCATTGACTTCGGAAGTCATCGCTGGCTCTTTCCATGACTGCAGTTCCACCACCCACACGCCCACACCGAACACAATGACTCCCAATAGTCCCAGGGCGAGCTTGCCCATCGCAGTGGCACTCCATGCTGTCGCGCCTGGGGCCGCCAAAGATCCAGAAACCGCGAGCTTCCCCAACTTCACAATGAGCGCCGCAGGCGCCGCCTCCACGGCTTGGCTCAACGCTGCCGTGAGCGATGCCGCACCTACCGTGATACCTTTCTTGCGCAGCGACTGGCGTATCTGGTCCACGCCCTTCTCGACGCGGTAGCGCACGGTGGATTCCGCGATGCCCAGATGCTTCGCGAGTTCCGTGTGCATACGGCTTTCCAGAAAGCGGCCCACGACTACGTCGCGCAAGTCGTCTGGGAGTTCCGCTATCGATTCATCGACGCAAGCGAGGATGTCGTCAATCGGAGTGTCGGCCGCGACGGAATCTCCTTGATGCTCCGCAAACACCGCCTCGCGCTTGCGGCGGCGCGCGTCGCCCTTGATGCGATCGATGCTGCGCCGCACCGCTATCGTGTGAAGCCAAGCACCCAGGGAAACGCGGATGGATTCCCTGCTTTGCATGAGCGCGATGAAGCACTCCTGCGCCACGTCTTCCGCCAAGCCCTGCTCGCGGAGAATGCGTTTGCAGCAGGAAACCACCATGCCCGCGTGACGTTGAACCAGTTCCGTGAAGGCGTCGGCATCCCTGCGCCGCTGCCAACGATCCAGTAACACCGCATCCGGCATACTCATGGCGAACCTCCCAACGTGCGTCCCATTATCAAGTTCGCTCATAAGTCGACACAAGGAGGCCGAAACGCAAAGATGGAACCACGGGGACACGGGGAGCACGGGGAAAACACGGTGGAGTGCTGCTGGTCTCAGCCACAAAGGGTCAGCCGCTTAGGGCGTGCTTCAAAAGGAAGTGCCCGTACAGACTGCCAGAGGCCAGATATGATCCAAGCGACCGGGGTTCGGCCGTGCACGCTGAAAGCGTGCCGCATTTCTAGGGGTAGAGCGAAGCGCCGCCCCTGGTATCGGCCAACACCCATAGACCGAGCCCTGTATGGGCGCCGCAATACCTTGATATACCCATCCTTGCGACGCCCGTACAGGGCTGAATCACTGGGGGACATTTCATTACCAGGGGCGCCGCTTCGCTCTGTCTGGCTAAAGTTGCATGGCGCTTTCAGCGCTCAGAGCGGTCTCAGCGAAAGGCGATCGCGAGAAACAACGGAGTCTGGATGTCCTGTGGCGCAAGCTCCACTATCCTTTGCGGTCCCTTGCTTTTGAAACACGCGCTCAGGGCTTCCATTTCGCGATGTCGGGCTTTTCTTCGTGGCAGGCTTCGCAGACGGCCGGGGTGCCGATGCCGTTGGTGTGGCAATCGATGCAGCCGAGCTGGGCGTGCGTCTCGTCGAGAGCCACTCCGGTTACCGCGTGGTCAATGGGTTTTGTGGGGACCCAGTCCGCGGCGTGGCACGCGTTGCACTCTGGTTTCTGGCCTGTGAAGGTGCCCTTCTGCGTGTGGCACTGCGCACACGCCACCCCCTCGTGGAAGGTGGACAGCACGAAACCGGTACGCCGTTCGTGATCGAACCCGGGCCGTTCCGTCTCGGCGTGGCAGAACGTGCAATCGTTGTTGACCTGCTCCGTGTGGCAACGGATGCAGTCTTGATGCGGATCCTCTCGTTCACGCGGCAGAGCCTGTTGTTCGCTGTTGTGACAACTGCTGCAATTCTCGCGCTGATGGCAGGCGGTGCACTTGAGCCCGAAAAGCTGAACGTGTTCGCGGTGATGAAACGACACGAAGGGGGTGCCTTCCATGTCTTCAGCCTTATACACCTTGACCTCAGGCTCCTCGATGTTCGGGTGCAGCATACCCATGATGTCCGTGGAGTCGGCCGGCAGCGTGACCGAATGGCCGGGCTCGCGCTTCGCGTGACACACCACGCAATCGGTCTCGTGATTCCACTCGCGGTGGCATCCCAGGCACTGGCGATGGTACGCGCCCTTAAGCGCGGGCTGTTTCAGATTGGCCTGCTCGGGCTTGATCTCGTGGCAGGCGCTGCAGCCCAGGATCGGCCCCGGCGGGTTATTGTGATGGCACTGCTCGCAGCCGATCCCCATCTCGGTCATGGATGCGTGAAGCTTGTGGGGAAACACCACCGGCACGTAGATATCGGACAGCTTGTCGAGGATGAAGAAGTCCGGCGACTCAGACGACTCGTGCGCCGGAGCGCCCTCGGCATTGGGACGCGGACACCCCTTGAGGGCGGCGTCTTGCTCGGTGGGGTTCTCCGAGACGTGGCACGTGATACACGCGGGCACGCCGGCGTCAGACGCCGGGTGCTCTTGTGCGGCACTCGGATACGCGGACGCAGTGATAACGCAGGCAATGGCAATCAGGTATTTCATGGGCTGTCAGTTCTCACCCGGCAATGCAGCCGGATGCTCCTTCGGCAGAACGGGGAACAGGGTCACCATGACTCGATACACGAGCATGAGCGTCGCAATGAGTCCGGCCGTGATGAGGACTTCGGCCACGGAAGGAATGTATGCGCTCTCCGCGCGCGGTGGCCGGTACGCCACCAAGAAGACGTTAATCCGGTTAACCAGCACTCCCAACACAACCAGCATGCTTGCGCTGAACAACATGCGGGGCGACCGGCGCATGCGGGATGACAGCAGCATGGCAAACGGCAGCACAACGCCCCCACCCATCTCGAGCAGGAACATGAACGATTGGAATGACCCTTCGAACACAAGCGGGTACACATCGCGCATGAGCAAGTCGGCGGTCTTGGTCACCAGGTAGATGCCAAGAAAGATGGGGATGAACGCGCTCAACGGGGTCAACACGTCCATTTCGGGCTTGCGCCCGAATGAGCGGGACGCCAGCATCGACTCGAACACGACCATGGGATACCCCACGGCAATGGCCGACATCAGGAAGAGCAGCGGCAGAATCGGGGTATACCATAGGGCATGCATCTTATACGGAGCGATGAGCATCAGGGCTCCGAGAGAGGACTGATGCATGCAGGACAACACGACCCCCGCGATGATCAGCAAGAACATGACGCGGCCCAGCGTGCCATTGACCGAACGGAGCATGCGGTCCACGGTTCCATTCCAGGAGGCGAGCCTTCCCGGCAGGTTCACGCGCCCGATGAAGCGCTCGCATACGATAGGCGCAAATTCGCTGTAGAGCACGGTGAGATAGGCCATCACGCACATGCCCACTTCGAACAACACCGAATTGCCTTGCCACATCGTCGGCCAGGCCGGGTGCCAGATGTTGTAGTAACGGCCCAAATCGAGCATCAGGCCCAAGCCCACGAAAGTATAGCCGAGCATGGCCGTCAGCAACGCGGGGCGCACGACGGCCTCAAAACGCTTGCGGTGGAAAATGTGCGCCAGAGCGCTCGTGGTGAAACCGCCCGCCGCGAGGGCCACGCCCGTGGCCACGTCTACACCAATCCAGAGTCCCCAGGGGTACTGGTTGGTGAGATTGGTCACACTCTCCAAACCGAAGATGAACCGGTACACGGCCAAGGCCATCGCCGTGGCCATCAGCGCCAGCAAGACGCAAACGCCGGGTGTGAAGAAGCGCCTTTGGACGGGCGCGTAGGTAATGTCCGCCGCCATCAGCTCACTTCCTCTTCCGCGGTCGTTTCGACATGGCCTCCGTGTCCGCTCCTGGCGATGCGCATCACCGCGCCCAACATGCCGTACAGCATCAGCGGCAGCGCGCCGAATTTGAAGATGCTGTGTTGGATAGTCTCCGTGAGCCGGGGGATCGGTTCTGGGCCGATCTCCTGGAACTTCAGTTCCGTGAAAGGCCGTGCCGCGAGGTACAGCCACGAAGTGCCGCCCGCCTCGGTCTCCCCATACACGTGGTCTTCGTACAACTCGGGATTCCCGTCGATCTTCTCGTGAGCGAGGGCCAACAGTTCGGAACGCTTGCCATAGGTGAGGCAATTCTGCGGGCACATCTCCACGCAGGCGGGCAGGCCACCCTCCTGCGCGGTGCGTGTGGCGCAGAGTGTGCACTTGCGCACCTGCGGCGTCAGGGCATTGTCATACTCGTAGGCAGGCACCTGGAAGGGACAGGCCACCATGCAGTAGCGGCACCCCATGCACTTCCACGCGTCATAGGTCACCGCGCCATTCTCTTGCCGCTGAAGCGCCCCCACCAGGCAGGCCGATGCGCAAGCCGGGTCCAGGCAGTGCAGGCACTGCGACTTGACGAACACAGGCTTTGCCTCGTCTTCCGGATTGGGGAAGCGGTTGACGACGGTGTACGCATTGGCCTGTAGCCACCGCTCCGTCTCGAAAACTGACGTGTCTTCGTAACGCTCTAACGGGAGGTCGGTCAGGCGGTGTTCCCGGTTACACGCGTATTCACACTTGCGGCAGCCTATGCACTCCGTCGTGTCGACGAGCACACCATAGCCGCCTGATGCGTCTTCGAGAGAGGAAGATTCGGCGGCTGCGGCGGACACGGAAACAGTGCCCACGGCGCCCATTCCGAGGAACTGAAGGAAGCGGCGTCTGTTGAGATCCATAACTCAAGACCCCCCAAGCGTCGCGCGCAGAAAGGGATGCTGTCCCGCCCATTCAGCGCGATCAGGTGAACCCCCGCGCGAGAACCGTCATCTTGCAAAGTCCGCAGTCAGTTGTTGAGCTGCCCCCCGGCCTGAAGGGACGGAAACCTTACGCTTTATGGCAGGAGGAACGCATATTCTGTGCCCAGCATTTGACCCACGGTTTCCACGTAATTTGGGCAGTGCGCCCCTACATCATGCGCTTTTTTCACTTTATGCATAGTTGTGGACGAGTTTATTCATGCGAATCCAGGACATATGCGTCTCGAACACATGTGTCCCGCGAAACGCCTCTGCGGTCTATCCGGCGACAGAAAAATCGAAAGATGCCATATTGAGGAAGGATTGGCTGCTGGCTTGCCCGGGGCACGGGTGCGTATCTCCTTCAGCATGTCTGGCGCTTTGCGTAATTTCGGGCGTCAAGGTACTATGCGTGCCGATGCCCATCTTCTGGCGGACTAATAGCAGATGATGCAGTGTTACCTGC
This sequence comes from Candidatus Hydrogenedentota bacterium, assembly GCA_020849535.1. GTDB lineage: Bacteria > Hydrogenedentota > Hydrogenedentia > Hydrogenedentales > SLHB01 > JAHDWY01. The sequence continues at coordinate 5,849 of JADLGB010000016.1, read as the reverse complement.
CGCTGACGGCGGTGAAATCAGGGATGTGCAGTAAGGCGCCGTCCGGGTACGGCGGCAATTGACAACTTTGCGGAGGAGACTCTTCAATGACGACACAGGAAACGGCAGCGAAGGTCGCTGTCATCATGGGAAGCAAGAGCGACTGGGATTGCATGCGCGGGACGAGCGAAATGCTCAAGCAGCTCGCAATACCGCACGAGTGTCGGGTGTTGTCGGCGCACCGCACCCCCGACGACCTGTTTGCCTATATCAAGGAGGCGGAGGCAAAGGGGGTCAAGGTGTTCATCGCGGCGGCGGGCGGAGCGGCGCATCTTGCCGGGGTGGTGGCCGCCAAGACGACCCTGCCCGTGCTGGGCGTGCCCATGATGTCGCGCGCCCTTCAGGGGCTGGACTCCCTGCTGTCCATGGTGCAGATGCCCAAAGGAATTCCCGTGGCCACACTGGCGATCGGGGACGCGGGTGCCGGCAACGCGGCACTTTTCGCGGCAGCGATCCTGGCCTTGGAGGATACTGGCCTGGCGGCCCGGCTCAAGGCCTACCGCGAAGAGCAGGCGGACAAGATCCGCAGCGAGCGACTGGACGCATAGGGCCAGACGAAGACACAGGCGAGGGCGCCTGTGCCACACGTGTAATTCCTCGCCCTCGTTTGTTTGAGTTTCTCGAGGCACTTCGGGCAGACCCAGGTCAGGAAGAAAGGAAGAGGGCCGATTGGCTGAGCAAGCGCGTGTGGCACAGACGCCCTCGCCTGTGTCCCATTCGCTAGTCCGATCGTTCCGATCCGTCGGATCGGTCCGATCGGACTCAAATCGCCAAACCTCACTTCGGCTTCGGCTTCTCCTGCATGGCGCCGGTCATGGGAATGAAATAGATGCCGACATCGCGCTTGGAGTGCACCTTGCCGTCTGCGTCCTTGGTGTAGACGTATAGGACCTGCTTTCCTCGCATGGCCGGGCCCACGGGGATAATCAGCTTGCCTCCCGGCTTGAGCTGTTCGAGCAGGGCAGGCGGCACGTACAGGGCGGCGCAGGTGACCATAATGATGTCGAACCCGCCCTCCACCTCCGGCCACCCGTAGTAGCCATCGCCCACTTTCTGATGGACGGTGTCGTATCCAATGTCTTTCAGAATCTTGGCTACGGCGTTTCCGAGCGGCTCGATAATCTCAATCGTATAGACCTCTTTGACGATGCGGGAAAGCAGCGCGCTTTGAAAACCGCTGCCCGTGCCGATCTCCAACACAACATCATCGGCATCGGGTTCCGACAACTGCGTCATGTAGGCTTGCCCGAGGTAGTCGCTCAAAGCGGAGCCGTAGCCGATGCCCCAGGGCTTGGCCTCCGTCTCATAGGCGCCGCTCGCGCTCGAATACTTGCCCTCGTAGTTGTAATGGAAGTACTCGCGCGGAATCTCCCCGAACGCACGCAGAACTTCGGGATCCGCTTTGCCCAGTTTCCCCGTGAGATAGGTCTCGATGGCCTTGATCGCCTTTTCCTTGCGCTTCTGGACGGCGGCAAAGGAGTCCTCGGACATCTTCATGGTGCGGCCCGTCTTCTCCACCAGCTCGTTGTACCGCCCGTAGGTCCATTCAGACGCGGACGGTTCGGCCGCGGCGGGCGCGGGCTCCGCGGCTACAGGCGCAACCGGCGCCGCTGGGGCCGTTTCCGCCGGCGCGGCGGGGGGCGCCGCCTGCTGCGCATCTTGCGCCAACGCGGACAAACCGGCGAAGAGACTCGTTGCTGCAATGACACTAAGACGCCGGAGACTCATGTTCCTGACCTTTCTTACCTGTGGGCAATGCCGCCCATGCCAGTGGATAGACCAGCATGGCAATCGAGAACACTAGCGTATAGCCGTACAACACTGCAAGCACGTTTGCCAGCGGCGACGAGATGACGGAGAAGGCCCCGTTGATGGCCCAGGAGATCGGCAGGAACGCGAACATGGGGCCCGAGAGTGAACTCATGCCCAGCGGAAACGGCATCCCGAGGGCGAAGGACACGGGCGCAATCAAGACGAGTATGGCCGCGCATTTGAGTGCAAAGGGCTGGTCGATCAGGGCCAGAATGAGCGTGTCCATGAAGCACACGTAGGCGGCAAGCGAACATACGATGACCGCGACAGCAACGGTCAGTCCGCGCCGGGGGTTGCCTTGGAAACGCCCGGCCGCCATGCTGCCCAGACCGGAGAAGATCAGCATGCCCGAAAGCACGACGGCAAATGCGGAGACGGCATCGTCCAGCAGGTAGGCGCACTTGTCGATGAGCGCGATCTCGACGAACAGGAACCCGAGGCCCAGGCACGCGAAGTAGATGGATCCTTTGAGGAGCCGGAGTCCCGAACCGCGCAACGCGCGCAGCCTCGCGATGGGGAGCACGAGAACCAACAGGCCGAACGCCGCCGCCTGCGCCAGCACGGCCATGCTGGTCAAAAAGCCTATCTCCTCATGCGGAATCAATTCCATCTTGGCAATGAGATCGCCCAAGCGCGTGGGCCGGAAGATGTACTGCAAGAACGGACGGTCGTCCGTTGAAGGACGCAGATTGAAGAAGTTGCCGCGGAGATACGACTCGCCCTCGGGCCCTAACAAGGCCAGGACATCATCGCGAAGAGCGTCGGACGCCGCGCCGGAACTCGAGAAGGTCGTTTCATCTTCGAAAGAGATAGGGGGCAAATCATTCCAAACCTCCACAGTGGCGGGATCGATACCGGGGAAGTAGGACGTGTCAAAGGAGAGATCCGAGCAGAATTGGCGCAGCGCGGCCACGTCTTCGGGCGTGAAGGGCGAGGGACTCACCAGGATGCGCGCCGACCATTCCGAGCGGTAGACGATGATGTGCGCGGCGGGATCTTCGATGCCCGCGGCCGCCAACCCCGCGCGCACGGTCTCCACGAGCTTGACCGCGTAGACCGTGAACTCCCGGATCGAAACTGGGAGCGACAGAATGCCCGTGGGGGTCAATCCATCTAGGTAACGTGCGACGGCCTCTTGCGTGAAGGAGTACTTGTTGGCGGGTCCTTCGTAGATGTACTCATCCGCGATGTCGATAACGTCGAATCGGTCCGTGGTCCGCGCGAGATAAGACTGAGGAGACTCGTGCAGGAATTCCACTCCTGCCGCCGGTGTGTCTCCATGTCCCTTGAACGACAAGCGGTGAAGCACGCCGTCGGATTCGAGGATCGTGATCGGCGTGCTCCCGAGGTGCTGCGCTTCCAGGAGTCGAAACCCTCCGCTTGCGCCCACCAACAACGTCTTGGGGTGGAGCCTGATCTTGAAGGGGAACGTGCTGAGCGCGCCATCGACGTAACTGAGATCGCAATCGCCGGAACCGGCCAATGAGGTGAGCCGGTTCCCATCCTTGTAAAGGCCCGGCGCGGCTGGCGGGCCTTCCAACCCGAGCAGCCCGGCGTTGTTCGAGACCGGCAGATCGCGGCGCTCAGTGAAGTTGTCGAGGACGAGGTAGTAGCCGCGCGGTGAACGGATCTCGTTGAGGATGCGGTTGTCGGCGACATGCAGCACCGGGTAGATCGATTTGTATTCGAAGAAACGGGCCTGGTTATTGGACCAGATCCAGACTTCACACGCGGCAAACAGAACAAGCGCCGAGACACGAATCGCCCATCGCCCCGCCGGTGACTGCGACGGCGCGCACGCGAATGCCGCGACGGCAAGGACTCCCGGTACGAGGCACACAAGGTAGAAAGGATGGACGAGGAACATAAGTCCCAGTACCAGCACCGCGCCGCACCCCGCGCCCACCAGATCGGCGCCGTAGAGGAAGGAGATCTCGCTCTGGTAAACGACAAAGGTCAGCCCGAGAAACAGTCCTGAGAGAAAGAAGAATGGGAACAGGGCAAGGTAGTAGCCGCCGATGTTCCACAACTGCGTTTTCCACAAGACTGGGTTCTGGAGTTCCAGCGGGTTGAATGGATTCGTGGAGGTGAAATGGTAACCCACGACTGCCGCCACCATGAGGAGCAGCGGAAGGACAGGAAATAGGAGATGACAATGCCGCGATGCGACACCCTGAAACAACGACAGCAACACGCCGCTGAAGGCCAGACCCACCATCGCGATGCTGATCACCCAGTAGCCGTACTCGGACCAGCTCGCAATGGCAAAGTAGCGGGTCAGCATCACTTCGTAGGCGATGGCAGCCATGGACACGAGAAAGACGGGCAGCGCCCTGCGCGATGACACTATCTGCTTCCCTTTCGCCGCCGCTTGGTGGGCGCCGGGGCTGGTGCCGGAGCGGGAGCCGGCCACTCCCGTAGTTTCCCCTCGTAAAACACATCGTAGATCCAGCGGAATACCGGTTCCTGGCCCCCCATGATGAACTCCGCAACTTCGTGGCAAAGCCGCAGGCCGTGGCGGCCATTGGTGAAGATCGTTACCGCACTCTTGTCGCGGCGCGAGCCCATGACGTAGCTCATAAAGCCACGGCTGTCTCCCCAATGCCAGAAGCGATCGCCTTCGTCGCTCAGGTGGAGTCCCCAGCCCAGTCCCCATGCAAGACCGCCCGCGTTCAGGCGAACCTGCGGACTCAGCATCATGCGCTCGCTCACATAGTCGAGACGGTAAACGTCGGGCGCGTGGGGTTGAAGCAGGGTGCAGAGAAGCATCGCATAGTCGCTGGCGGTGGTGTGCAGCGTCGAGGCCGCCCCTGCTTCCGTGGGCTTGCTGACGGACTCGACCGGCGTGAGGTCCCATTCGTAGCCGGTGGCCGCGGTGGACTCGTGCGCGGGCATCCAGATCATGCTGCTGTCGCGCATGCCTGCCGGACCCAACACCGATTGATCCATCAGGTCGCGGAGGGTCCTCCCCGCCACACGCTCCACCGCGTCCTGCAGATAGAGGTACCCTTCGCTGGAATAACTGAAGGATTCGCCCGGCGCGAACTGCAGATCCATGGGGCGCTTGCCGTTTGTCCAGTTGGGAAGTCCGGAGGTGTGCGTGAGCGCATGGCGTGTGGTGATGCGCTGCGCGCTGGGGTCCCGGCAGATGAGCGACGCGGGCGCATACGCGTTGAGTGGCGTGTCCAAACGAAGTTGACCGCGCTCGCACAGTTTCAGCACCGCGTACGCAAACGCGGGCTTGGTGAGCGACGCCGACTGGAAAACCGTCTGGGGAGTGACGGCACGGCCCGTCGCGAGGTTTGCGCGGCCGTAGCCTTGGGCGTAAACGACCTGCCCTTCACGCACGACCGCCAGCGAGAGTCCGGGCGTGGCCGATTGCGGCAGTAGGCCATTCACAAAAGAGTCAATATCCGAATCCGATGGGACGCCACGATGAAACGCGGACGCCTGCGGCTGGACCATGGGCGCGGCGCTCATGCCCATGGCGAGCAGCGCGGCGCTGCTGGAACCCAGCAGTTCGCGCCGCGACAGGGGCTTGTCCTTCGGCTGTGGTTCCTTGGAACAATCGTGCTGACGTGTGCTTCTCATTCCGTACCGGACTGCGGCCGCCGCACGCCTTTACTGCGCGGATTCTTCCGTGGCCTTAATCAGCTTGGCATTCATTTCCCGAAGGCGTTTGCTCATAGTGCCGATGATGTTCAACAGGATCTTGATGGCCGCATGCTTGGTCAATAGCTTCTGGAAAGTCGTCTCGGTGAGCACGAACAAGCGGCAGTGCTCGGCGGCCATCGCCGTGGCGCTGCGCGGTTCGCTGTTGATCAACGCCATCTCCCCGAACATGTCTCCCGCACGAAGCGTCGCGAGGAGTTTCTTTCCGTCGTACAGCGCCACCGTTCCTCCCAGCACGACGTACATTTGGTTGCCCGTGGTGCCCTGGAAAAAGATCGCGTTGCCTTTCTCCACGTCCATGGTCATGCCCTTGGCAAAGATCTTCG